>CAYMQR010000211.1:0-4699 GCA_964392195.1 uncultured bacterium
CCGGATTCTGGGGCTTCCCGACGACCGGGTGCAACAGCGGGGATTTCGAGGGGCACGCACCCGTCGGGCGCGGCCCACCGGCGCGACGCCGATCCCGGGGGGGGCGCGCCCTCGAGCGCCTCGGCCCACGGCGGCGTTACCTACAGGTAGCGCGGCCCCGGAGGCCCGTGACCGGTGGTTCCCGCTGGGTACGATCTCGTTTCGGTGCCGTCCCGTCGCGGGGGCGGGCGGCCTTGCGGCGCTCAGCGCGTGAACGCCTCGATCACCACGTCACCGTCGAGGGTGCGGTGGTGGACGTCGCGGAGGGCTGGCGACGCGAGCGCGGCGGCCAGCGAGGGCCCACGCCCGCCCTCGATCGGACCCTCGTAGACGAGCCACTGGTCGACGCGGCCCTCGTCGATCCAGCGCCCGAGCAGGGTCGGGCCCGCTTCGATCATCGTCCGGCGCACGCACCGCGACCACAGCCAGCGCTGGACGGCCGCCAGGTCGAGCCCGCCGCTTCCTGCACCCGGGAGCTCGCAGACGCTCGCCCCACGCTCGGTGAGCGCGCGGCGACGGTCCGGGTCGGCGCCGGCGAGGGTGAGCACGAACACCGGCCCCGCGAACGCGCCGGGTGCCGCCGCGTCCAGCATCCGCGCGGTGGGCGGCATCCGCAGCCGCGAGTCGAGCACCACCCGCGCGGGGGGTGCGTGCGGCGGCTCGGCGCCGCGCACGCTGAGGAGCGGGTCGTCCGCGAGCACGGTGCCGATCCCGGTGACGATCGCGTCGACCTGTGCCCGCCAGCGGTGGACCTCGGCGCGCGCCGCGGGGCTCGAGATCCACCGCCCGTCGCCGACGCCGGCCGGCGGCGTGAGCTGGCCGCTGCGGGTCTGCGCCCACTTGGCGATGGTCCACGGGGTGCCGCGGGTGAGGCGGGCCGCGGCGATCCAGTCGAGGAAGTGGAGCGAGCCGTCGTCGAGCGGCGCCGCGCCGTCGAGCACCCACACGTCGCGCCCGGCGTCGCGCAGCAGCTGGATGCCGCGGCCCTGATGGCGGGGGTCCGGGTCGAGGCCGCCGACGATGACGCGCGGCACGCCGGACTCGAGCACCGCGTCGACGCATGGGGGCGTCTTGCCGTGGCTGGAGCACGGCTCGAGGGTGACCACCAAGGTGTCGAAGCGCAGGCCCCGGGCGCGGGCCTCGCGGAGCGCGTCGGCCTCGGCGTGGGCGCCACCCCAGACCTGGTGGTAGGCGCGAAGCACCTCGCGCTCGCCATCGAGGAGCGCGGCGCCGACGCACGGGTTGGGCGCCACCTGGTAGCGGAACGCGCGCGCCTCGCGCGCGAGTTCCGCGAGCAGCGCCCGGAAGCGGCCGTCGCTCGCGGAGCGCTCGGCCAGCGAGCCCGGGCCGGCCCCACCCACGCCGGCGGGCGGGCTCGCGTCCCGGACGGTCTCGGGTGGGGTCATGTGGCAGCCACGGGTCATTCGAGCTCGGATCGGGGCGAGGCGCCGGAGCCGGCCGGCGGCCGCCGGCGGTGTCGCGGGCGCTCCAAAGATACTTAAGCGGCGGTGCCCGATCCCACCACCGCGTGCCCGATCGCGGCGGTCGCGCGGCGCGAGTCCGCGTAGCGGACGGGCGCACCGCGGATTGCGTTTGCGCGACGCGCGTCTAAGTTGACGAGGTTGGCGGTCCCGAACGGGACCCGCGGCGCGCTCCTGGCCCGTCCGCGCGGTCCAACCTCCGAGGTGCTCCCATGCTCGCTTACGGCCGGCGGATCTTCTTCTTCCTCCTCACCAACCTCGCCGTCGTGGTGCTGCTCGGCCTGGTGGTGCGGGTGCTCGGCGTGGACCAGTGGTTGTGGCGATCCGGCGTCCACGTGAACTACGTGTCGATGCTGGTCTACGCCGGGATCTTCGGCATGGCGGGATCGATCGTCTCGCTGCTGCTGTCGAAGACCATGGCGAGGATGTCGGTGCGGGCGCAGGTGATCGGGTCGCCGCGCACCGAGGCCGAGGCGTGGCTGGTCCAGACCGTCGAGCGGCTCGCCCGCGACGCCGGCATCGGCATGCCCGACGTGGCGATCTTCCCCTCCGAGCAGCCCAACGCGTTCGCCACCGGCGCGCGCCGCGACCACGCGCTGGTGGCGGTGAGCGCGGGGCTGCTGCGCTCGATGAACAGGACCGAGATCGAGGCGGTGCTCGGCCACGAGATCTCGCACGTCGCCAACGGCGACATGGTGACGCTGGCGTTGCTGCAGGGCGTGGTGAACACGTTCGTCATCTTCCTCTCGCACGTGGTCGGGTCGATCGTGGACTCGGCGCTCTCCGGCCGCCGCGACGACGACCGCGGGTACTACGGCGGCGGGCTCGGCTATCACCTCACGGTCATGGTCAGCCAGATCTTCCTGGGGCTGCTCGCGAGCATCATCGTCATGTGGTACAGCCGGCGCCGCGAGTTCCGCGCCGACGCCGGCTCGGCGGCCCTGCGCGGAAAGGAGCCGATGATCGCGGCGCTGTCGCGGCTGGCCGGCGCGCCGCGCCCCGGCGAGATGCCCGAGTCGCTCGCCGCGTTCGGTATCCGCGGCGGCGGGCGCGCGATCCTGGGTTCGCTCCTGCTCTCGCACCCGCCGGTCGAGGACCGCATCGCGGCCCTCGAGGCGCTGCCGGGGCGCTGACGCGCGGGCGGCTTCACGGTCGCCCCGGCGAACACGGCGGCCGCGAGGGACCGCGGCCCTCCAGCCCGACAAAAGCATCGTCAAAACGAATTCATCGGGCGCGAATTATCTATTTGCCCGAGGTGTCCGCCGTCCTTAGCTTGGGCGCCGTCGACCTCGAGACCTCGCCTCGAAGGAGGGCGAACCATGAACGCCAAGATCTACGCAAAGCGGATTTTCCTGTTCCTCGCCACCAACCTCGCGGTGTTGGTGCTGCTCGGTTTCGTGCTGAACCTGCTCGGAATCCAGGGCTACCTGACCGCGGCGGGCGGCCTCGACTGGAAGGCCCTGCTCGCATTCGCGGCGGTGTTCGGCTTCGGCGGCTCGCTGATCTCGCTCGCGATCTCGAAGCCGATGGCGAAGTGGGCCACCGGCGCGCGGGTGATCGACGAGCCGCGCAGCAACGCGGAGATGTGGCTCGTCGAGACCGTCCGCCGTCAGGCCAACGCGGCGGGCATCGGCACGCCCGAGGTGGCGGTCTTCCCGTCGCCCGAGCCCAACGCCTTCGCCACCGGCATGAGCCGCAACTCGGCGCTGGTCGCGGTGAGCGAGGGGCTCCTCGAGACCATGGACAAGCGCGAGGTGGAGGCGGTCCTCGCCCACGAGGTCTCGCACGTCGCCAACGGCGACATGGTGACCCTCGCTTTGGTGCAGGGCGTGGTGAACACGTTCGTGATCGTGCTCGCCCGCGCGGTCGGCTGGGTGATCGATCGCGTGGTGCTGCGCAACGAGGATGACCACGGTCCGGGGCTGGGCTACATGATGACGGTCCTGGTCCTCGATCTGGTGTTCGGGATCTTCGCGAGCATGATCGTCGCGGCCTACAGCCGGCGCCGCGAGTTCCGCGCCGACGCCGGCGCCGCCGCGCTCACCGGCAAGACGCCGATGATCTCGGCCCTGCGCCGGCTCGCGGCCTTCCACGAGGCGCCGAACGAGCTGCCGAAATCGGTCCAGGCGTTCGGGATCCGCGGCGGCCAGACCCGCGGCTTCCTGCGGTTCTTCATGACCCACCCGCCCATCGAGGAGCGCATCGCGGCGCTCGAGCAGCTCCCTCGCTGAGCGGTCTGCCGCGATCCTCGCTCGTCTCCGGACCGCCGTCGGGGCTCTCGCCCCGGCGGCGGTCCAGCCTTTCCGGCGCCCGGGTTTCGCCCCACTAACCCCGCGACGGCGCACGGGTTTGCGGTGGTTCCGCCCCGCGTGAGAAGCTTTTTCGACACGCTGCGTTGGCAGCCGCACGAGGAGCTTCATGTCCCGATCCTTCCGGTTCGTCCCGGCCACCGCGGTGTGCGCCGTCCTCGCCCTCGCGGGCCTCGCCGAACGGTCCTGGGCCGCCGGCATCACCACCCACGCCGAGGCGGCGAACCGCGCCGCGCGCTGGTTCGTGTCCGGCGTCGATCCGGGCGCCCGCGACTGGATCCTCGCCAACCCCGACGCCCTCCAGGCGGGCGCCGCGTTCCCCGACTGGGGTTACGCGTTCGGCCAGCCGGACGCCGCCGAGGACGCCCACTGGCCGCCGTTCCACGAGGCGGCCGGCGACTACGTCCACGAGAACTACCCGCTGCCGTGGGACACCGACACCCAGAAGCTCGCCACCTTCCTCCTCGGCATGCGCAGCCACTGGATCGCCGACCTCGACTGGCACGGTCTGGGCGGCGTGCAGGAAGGGCTCATCGACGTCGCCTCGGCGCAGGAGTTCCAGAACGACTGGAGCGCGGCGCACGGCAACAGCGACACCGGCGGCGACTTCATGGCCGGCTACGAGCTCTCGCTCGACTGGACCGCGTCGCCCTGGTACGTGCCGGCGAGCGACGTCGTCGCGATCTTCGCGCGCGTCGGCTACCCCGACATCACCGCCAACGACCTCGCCCTCGGCACCGGCCTCATGGCGCTCGAGCAGCGCGGCATCCGCCTCGGCGGCGGTCTGCTGCTCGGTCCCTACGCCGAGAAGTCGCCGGTCCTCACCGACCACTACCAGGACTACTTCGTCGGCGGCGTCGACGACCTCGC
>CAYMQR010000211.1:4799-8356 GCA_964392195.1 uncultured bacterium
TTCTACGTGAGCCAGGTGACCGCCGAGGCGGGTGGCCGCGCGCCCACCATCCAGAGCGCCGTGCCGCCCATCGGCGAGGACCGCTCGCTCACGCTCACCGCCGCCGACCCGATGGGCTACCTCGGCTCGAGCCTCGCGACCGGCGACCTGAACGGCGACGGCAAGGACGACCTCGTCATCGGCTCGCCCGGCTACAACGTGATCGCCGGGCCGCAGGTCGGCCGGGTGCGCGTCGTCTACGGCCGCGCCGTCACCGGCCACCAGTCGCTCGACCTGACCAGCGGCGGCGCCGACGTCACGCTCACGGGCGAGCTCGCCTACGGCCGCTTCGGCTGGGCGGTCGCGATCGTCGACCTCAACGCCGACGGACGGCCCGACCTCGCGGTCTCGCAGCCCACCACCGACGCGCAGAGCTACGGCTACCACGGCCGCGTGCTGGTGTACTTCGGCCAGCCGGGCGGCGGCCTCTCGGCCACGCCCGACGTCACCATCACCACCTCCGGCACCTACACCAACCTCGGCTACCGGCTGGTGAGCGCGGACCTCGACGGCGAGGGCCACGCCGATCTGGTGATCGCGACTCCGTACGAGCGCGCCGGCGGCCGTCAGCGTGGGCTGGTGGCGGTGTTTCGCGCCAGCGCCGCGCTCGTGTCCGGCACCTCCAGGGACGTCAGCCAGGCCGACTGGAAGGTGACCGGCAGCCAGGACTGGGCGTGGCTCGGCTACGACGTGATCGCGGCCGACCTCGGCACACCGGCGCACCCGCACCTGATCGTGGGCGCGCCCAAGTGGAAGAGCGGCTCGGTGCAGGGAGTGGGGCGGGTCTACGCCTATGACCTCGCCGGCCTCGCCTCCGGCTCGGCCTCGACCACGCCGGTCTTCACGATCACCGGCGGCGACGAGTTCGACAACCTCGGCGCGGCGCTCGCGTTCGGCGATCCGCGCGGGAATGGCCAGGTGCTGCTCGCGATCGGCTCGCCGGTCGACACGCCCAACGGCACTCTCCAGACGGGCTCGGTGTCGCTGGTCTCGGTGGACGGGCTGAGCGGCGACGTGGCGCTGAGCGCGCTGCCGGTGGTCACGCGGCTGGACGGCGAAACCAGCTTCGGCCGGCTCGGCGCGCGGCTCGCGTTCGTGGACCTGAACGGCGACGGCGCCGACGAGCTGTGGGTGACCGAGCCGGTGCGCAAGGACTCGATCGCCACCTTCGAGGCGGGGGCCGCGTATCTGTTCGCGGGCGGCGCCTCGTTCCCCACCGGCAACGTGCTGGCGAACCCGACCAACGCGCTGTGGAGCCTGCGCGACACCGCGCTGCGGGGGGCGTTCGGCTCGACGCTGGCGCTCGGCGACTTCGACGGCGACGGCGGCCAGGACTTCGCGATCGCGTCGCCGCGCTCGTTCGTCGCCGAGAACGAGGCGGGCCTCGTGCGGGTGGTGATCGGCCCCAAGCTCGCGGTGACGACCGTCTCGCCGACCCAGCTCGGCGTCGCGACCGATCGCAACGTGGTGCTCACCGGCACCCGCTTCCACGCGGCCGGCGCTTCGCTCCGGCTGGTGCGCGGCGCGAGCGTGATCACGCCGGCGGTCACGTCGGTGAGCTCGACACAGCTCCGCGCCACCGTGACCGTGCCCGCGGGGGCCGAGCTCGGCGCCTATGACCTCGAGGTGCGCGACGCGTTCGGCGCCGTGACGCTGCCAGGGGCCGTGCAGGTGACGGCGGAGCCCGGGCCGGTGGTGTGCGGCGTGAGCCGGTTCGGCGCCTCCACGACGAACGCCGCGGCCTACGCCTGGCTCGCGGTCCTGAGCCTACCGCTCGTGGTCGCGCGCCGCCTGCGCCGGCGCTGAGCCGGGGCGACGCCCTGGCGGGGGCACGGGGAGGTCCCCGCGCTACGAACGGGCTGAGGTCGACTCGTAGCGACGGCGGTTCCATCCCCCGTCGCAGGGACGATCGGTCGCTTCCGGAACGGTCCGCCTACGGCGCCGCGGCGAGCTCGGCCGGGATCTCGAGACCGCGCGCCGCCTCGGCGCTCTTGCCGTAGAGCGAGAGCCTCCCGATGGAGAGCACCTCGCGGGCGAACATCTCCGCGAACACCCGCGCGCCGTTCGGCCGCCGCAGCACCGTGGTGGCGATGCGCAGCGCCTGGCCGGGGCGCAGGTAGAAGCGCCGCAGGAACTGGTCCGGCAGGGCGCGCAGCTCGTCGCGCGGGATCCCGGGCACCGTCACGACCGGCTCCTTGGTGGTGTAGAGGTCGGTGTCCTCGCTCGCGAGCAAGCCGGCGGCGCGAACCTCGTCCTGGAACGCGGTGCCGCCGAAGGGCGTCGCGAACACGATCGAGAGCAGGTCGAGCGGCAGCCGCCGGAACCACTCGAACGAGCGCTCCAGCGACTCGCGGGTGTCGGTGGGGAAGCCGATGATCCAGCCGGCGTGGCTCAGGATGCCGTGGGCGCGCATCGCGGTGAGGGCGCGCTCGGCGTCCTCGGACGCGTAGCTCTTGCGGATTCGCTCGCGTAGCACGCTGTCGCCCGACTCGAGTCCGAGGAAGCCGTAGACGCAGCCGGCGGCGCTCATGGCGTGGGCGAGGTCCTCGTTCATCTCGTCGGCGCGGCAGAAAGCGCCCCAGCGCACGCGGCGCTCGAGCCCGCGCCGCACCAGCTCGTCGCAGATCTCGACCACCCAGCGAGGGCGGACCGTGAACTCCTCGTCGCGGAAGAAGAGCGAGTCGATCGCGTGGCGGTCGGCGAGCATCTCGATCTCGTCGGCGACGTCGGCGGGCGTGCGGCGCGTCCACGCGGCGCCCCACAGCGCCGGCGTCTGGCAGAACGAACAGGTGTACGGACAGCCGCGCGACGCCTGCACCGAGAGGGTCCGGGCGCGCGACACCGGCGTGCACAGGAACTGGTGGAACTGGTAGCGCTCGAGCGGCAGCCCGTCGCGCATCGGGTAGGGGAGCTCGGTGAGCTTCTTGAGGCGGCGGCGCGCCGGTGTGAGCACCAGCTCGCCGTCCGCGCCGCGGAAGGCGAGGCCGCCGATCGCGTGCAGGGCGTCGCGCCCGCCGCTCGCGAGCGCCGCGACCAGCTCGACCATCGCCTCCTCGCCCTCGCCGCGCACCACCACGTCGATCGCCGGATCGAGCGCGGAGCTCGGCTCGCCGGAGACGTGCCAGCCGCCGAAGACCACCGGCACGCCGTGGCGGCGCTTCACCAGCCGCGCGAGCGCCAGGCCGTTCGAGTGGGTCTCGGTCATCGTCGAGAACCCGACGACATCGGGGCGGAAGGCGTCGAGGTCGGCGACCAGCCGCGTCACCGCCTCGCGGCTCGGGTCGATGACGTCGCGGAGCAGGACCTCGTGGCCCGCGTCGCGGCACGTCGCGCCCACGTAGCCCAGCCCGATCGGCTCGAGCTGGCACGAGGCGTGGACGTAGTTGGTGGGCGGCTGGATGAGCGCGACGCGCATGGGCGATCGGCGGCGGGGTCTCCCTTCGTATCGGAGCCGCGCCTCCCCCGCAAGCGGCGCGGCGGCGGCTGCGAGGGACCGCAGCCCTCCAACGATCGCGTGG
>CAYMQR010000212.1:0-8350 GCA_964392195.1 uncultured bacterium
GTGGGCGATCTGCACCAGGTTGTCGAGCTTGGCCCCGCGGCCGATGCGAGTCTCGCCGAGCGTCCCGCGATCGATGGTGGTGTTGGCGCCGAGCTCGACGTCGTGCTCGAGGACGACGTTCCCGACCTGAGGGATCTTCACCCAGCCGTCGCGGGTGGGCGCGAAGCCGAAGCCGTCCCCACCCACCACGCAGCCCGGCTGGAGGATCACCCGATCGCCGATCACCGTGCGCTCACGGATCACCGCGCCGGGGTGGAACCAGCCGCCCTCGCCGATCGTGCAGTCGTCGCCCACGTGGATGCCGGCCGTCAGCACCGTCCCTGCGCCGATCCGGGTCCGCTCGCCCACCGTGCAGAGCGGGCCGATCGAGGCCGAAGCGTGGACCCAGGCCGAGCCCGCGACCACCGCCGTGGGATGCACCCCCGCCGGGCGCGGCTCGCGCGGATGGAAGCGCTCGAGCGCCCTGGCGAGGGCGAGGTAGACGTTGGGCGTGACGAGGAGATTGCCGGGCAGCTCGCGAAGGTCGGGCGTCACGAGCAACGCCGACGCCTCGCAGCGCGAGGCCGCGGAGCGATAGCGCGGATTGGCGACGAAGGAGAGCGAGCCCGCGCGCGCCAGGTGCAGAGGAGCGATGCCCTCGAGCTCCACGTCGGGGTCGCCGTGGAGCTCGACGCCGAGCTCGCTCGCCAGATCACCCAAGCGCATCGGTTCGCCTCGTGGGGGTGGCCGGGCCTGCGCGCCGGACGCGCGCGGGACTCGGACCACGGATCGAGCGCGTCAGGGCTTGGCGCCCTTGCCCTCGGCCGCGCCCGACGTCGAGGGCATTCCCTCGGCGTCGAAGCGCTGGATCAGCTTCTCGGTGAGGTCGTAGGCGTTGTCCGAGTAGAGGAGGTTGTGCGACTCGAACACCAGCGAATACCCCTCGTCCTTCGCCACGCGCTGCACGCGCTCGGCGAGCGCCTTGAGGATCCGCTGGGTGGCCTCACCCTCCTTGCGCTTGAGCTCGTCGAGCACGTCGCTGCGGTAGCGGACCGCGTCCTTCTTGGTGCTCTCGATCTCGCGCTGCTTGTCGGCCAGGGCGTCGTCTTTCAGCGTGAGGCGCTGCTTGTCGACGTCCTCCTGCAGCTTCTGGAGCTTCTTCGACATCTCGTCGAGCTGGACCTGCGCCTTGTTCACCTCGGTCTCGAGCCTCGCCTTGGTCGCCTTGCCTTCCTTGGAGGTGGTGAGCGCGCGCTGCAGATCGACGACGCCGATCTTGACCCGCGCGTCCTGGGCGTGAGCGGTCAGCGGCAGCGACAGCGCCGCGGCGACGAGCACGGAGCCACGGAGCAAGGCGGTGAGGTTGCGGGCCATGTGGGGTCCTTCCTTTCGAGTTTCCGCGAGCTGGCCGCGGGTGTTTACCGGATCTCGACGAGGCCTGGGCGTGCCGGCCGTCACAGCGGCGCGCCGACGCTGAACTGGAGCGAGCTCGCGTCGTCCCCTTCGCGGCGCACGAGAGGATAGCCAATCTCGAGCCTGAGCGGCCCGAGCGGCGATAGCCAGCGGAACCCGAACCCGGCCGAGGTCCGGAGCTTGTCGAGCTCGTAGCCCACGCCCTCGGGGTACGCCTCGCCGGCGTCGAAGAAAACCAGGCCCTTGAGGCCGAAGCTCGGCACCAGCGGGAAGATGAACTCGCTGTTGAAGATGAGCTGCTTGTTGCCGCCGATCTCGTCGCCGGTGATGGGGTCCTTGGGGCCGAGGGTGCGCACGTCGTAGCCACGCACCGAGTTGATGCCGCCGACGAAGTACCGCTCGAAGAGCGGCAGATCCTGACCGTCGTCGAGCGAGGCGCCGTAGCTGATGCGCCCGCGCAGCGCGAACACCGTGCCCCACACCACCGGCACGTACCACGCGGTGCGCGCCTCGAGCTTGTAGAAGTCGCTGGTGCCGCCCAGGAACACGCCGGCCAGCTCCGCGCTCAGCAGGTTGTCCGAGCCGCGCGTCGGGTCGAAGCGGTTGTTGAGCGTGTTGCGGCGAACCGCCCCGGTGATGCTCGAGATCTCGTCGGTCCCCTCCTCGGCGCGCAGCGTTGCCGAAGCGGTGGCCGCGACGTCCGAGATCTCCACGTGCTCGAAGCCGTAGGTGAGGCTGCCGTCGATGAACTCGATCAACGGATAGCCGATGGTGGCGTTACCACCGAGTCGCGAGCGGGTGAAGTCGTTGAAATCCTGCTGGTCGTTGAAGACCGAGACGCCCGCCGAGATCCGGGTGTCGAGGAGGTAGGGCTCGGTGAACTGGAGGTCGATCAGCTGGCGGCGCGAGCCGAGGTCGGCGTTCGCGACCAGGCTCTCGCCGAGGCCTCGGAAGTTGTGCTGGGTGACCCGCAGGTTCACCAGGAACGAGTCGACGCTCGAGAAGCCGGCGCCGGCCGAGAGCGTCCCGGTCTGGCCTTCCTTGACCTTGATCTTGAGGTCGACCTCGTCGTCCTTCTGGGTGCGGTTCTCCTCGAACTCGATGGTGTCGAAGAAGCCGAGGCGCTCGAGGCGCTGCTTCGAGACGCGCAGCCGCGCCCCCGAGTAGGTGCTGCCCTCGCTCACCCGCAGCTCGCGACGCACCACCTTGTCGCGGGTCTTGGTGTTGCCCTCGACCTCGATGCGCCGGAAGTGGACCTTCTTGCCCTGCTGGATCTGGAACACCACCTCGACGGTGTGCGCGTCGCGATCGAGCTTCGTCGCCGGGTCCACCTTCGCGAACGCGAAGCCGCGGTCGGCGTAGACCTCGGTGAGCCGCTGGATGTCCTGCCGCAGCAGGTCGCGGTTGAGGATGTCGTCCTTGCGGGACTGGACGCGGTCGACGAGCGGGTAGCCGTCCGGGTCGGGCAGTACGTCTCCCGAGAGCGCGATCGACGAGATCCGGTACTGCGGCCCCTCGTCGATCCCGATCGTCACGTGCAGACCGTCCTCCCGGAAGTCGAGGCGCGGCTCGGACACGCGGTGATCGAGATAGCCGTTGTTGTAGTAGAGCGAGGAGATGCGCGCGACGTCGCCGTCGACCTGTTCCTTGCGATACAGGCCACGCTCGGTGAGCCAGCTCAGGAACCACTTCTCCTTGGTCTCGATGACGTCGAGGATCGTGTCCTTGTCGAAGTGCTCGTTGCCCTCGAACGAGAACTCGACGACGTAGACCTCCTCGTTCTCGCGGATCTTGTAGACGACGTCGACGGTCTGCTCGCTGGGAAGGATCTCGCTCTCGACCTGAGCGTGGGTGTAGCCCTTCGCGTCGTAGAGCTCGCGGATCTTCTTCACGTCCGCGCGGACCTTGTCGTCGTCGAGCAGCTCGCGCGGCTTGACCTCGATCACCTCGCGGATCTTGTCCTCGTTGATCTCGTCGTTGCCGGTGACCCGCACCTCGTGGACCCGTGGATTCTCGGTGAGGACGAACGTCACCACGTTACCGACGGCACCCGGGTCGCTGCGGACCTGGATGTCGCGGAAGTAGCCGAGGCGGTAGAGCGCCTTCACGTCGGCGCGGATCACGTCCGGATCGAGCGGTGCACCGGTACGGGTGCGGATCTCCTGCATCAGCCGGTCGGACTCGACCAGGCGATTGCCCTCGAAGCGCACCGACTCGACGGTCGGGTTGGCCGCCCGCGCGCCCGGCCCGGGCGCGGCCGCGGCCAGCGCCACCACGAGCCCGAGCACCCACGCCGACCACGTCCAACGACTCTGGTGATGACTCGTCATGCGCTGGGTCCCCGGTCCGGCCCGCTCGCCACCAGCCGACCATCCAACATGCGAAAGCACCGCTCCATCCGCGCCGCCAGCTCGGGATTGTGCGTGACCACGACCAGCGTGGTGCCGCGGCGCTCGTTCATGGCGAGCAGCAGGTCGAACACGCGCTCGCCGGTCGCGACGTCGAGGTTACCGGTGGGCTCGTCGGCGAGCACCAGCGCCGGGCTCATGACCAGCGCGCGCGCCAGCGAGACCCGCTGCTGCTCACCACCCGAGAGCTCTCCGGGCCGATGCGTCAGGCGGTGCCCCACCCCCACCTCCTCGAGGAGGCCTGTCGCGCGCGCGCGGGCCGAGGCCTCGCTCTCGCGCGAGATCAGCGCCGGCATCATGACGTTCTCGAGCGCCGAGAACTCGGGCAGCAGGTGGTGGAACTGGAACACGAACCCGACCTGGCGGTTGCGCAGCTCGGCGCGCGCCTGCTCGCTCACGCCGTAGACGTCCTGGCCGCCGATCTCCACGCGGCCCGCGGTGGGACGCTCGAGGCCCCCCAGGACGTGCAGCAACGTCGACTTTCCCGCGCCCGAGGCGCCCATGATGGCCACCGACGAGCCGCGCTCGACCGTGAGGTCCACGCCGCGCAGGACGTCCACGGTGACCGCGTTCTTCTGGAACGACTTCGTGAGTCCGATGATCGCCACGCCCGGCGCGCCGGGCGACGCGCCGTCGCCGCGCGAGGCTGCGTCCTGGACCGAGGGGGAGCCGGTTGCGTTCACGGGGGCGGTGGTGGGCGCGAGCGCCGTCACTCGTAGCGCAACGCCTCGGCGGGATCGAGCCGGGAAGCCTGCCAGGAGGGATAGATCGTGGCCAGATAGGAGATCGCGATCGCCACGACCGCCACGATCACGACGTCGAGGGGGTTCACCTTGCTGGGCACCTCGTCGATGTAGAACACCCCGGACGGGATGATCTGACAGTGGCAGACCGACTCCACCGCCCGGGCCAGTCGGGTCAGGTTGAGCGCGGTCAGCAGCCCCACGGTCACGCCGATCGCCGTGCCCGCCAGCCCCACCGTGAGCCCTTCCACCTGGAAGATCTTGCGGATGCTCTTGGCCGACGCGCCCATCGACTTGAGGATCGCGATGTCCTTGGTCTTCTCGAGCACCGTCATGATCAGCGTGCTGACGATGTTGAAGCCCGCGACCAGCGTGATGAGCAGCACCACCATGAAGTAGACGAACCGCTCCAGGGCGAAGGCCTCGAACAGGCTCTTGTTCATCTTGATCCAGTTGCGGGTGCTGTACGGGAACCCCAGCGCCTCCTGGACCTGGCTGGCGATCACCTCGGCCTCGTACGGGTCGCTCAGCCTGAGCTCGACGCCCGTCACCTGGTCGCCGAACCCGAGAAGGCTCTGGCCCTCGGCGAGGTGCACGTAGCACAGCGAGTTGTCGTACTCGTGCATCCCCGAGTCGAAGATCCCGACCACCTCGAGGGGACGGGAGCTGAACGCCGGGCCGAACGGCGTGATCGAGCCGCGCGGCGAGACGGCGTCGACGCGATCGCCGACCCCCACCGAGAGCTGGTTCGCCAGGTCCTTGCCGAGGATCACGCCGCCCGCCTTCCCCTTCCCGCCCGGCGCCAGGTCCGCGAGGCTTCCGGAGGCGAGCTCGGCGAGCACGTCGATCACCTTGGGCGCGGTGGCGGGATCGATCCCCCGCACCACCACCCCGGCGCTCGAGACGTCGTTCTTGAGCATGATCTGCGCGTAGACGAACGGCGTCGCCTCGGCGACGCCGGGGGTGCGCCGGGCCACGTCGATGACGTGCGCGGGGTCGTCGATCCCGCCGCCGAACTTGAGCACCATCACGTGCGGGTTGATGCCGAGGATCTTCGACTTGAGCGCGTCCTCGAAGCCGGTCAGCACCGCGAGCACGATGATCAGCGCCGCCACGCCGACGGTGAAGCCCGCGAGCGAGATCAGCGAGATCACCGACACGAAGGTCTGCTTCCCCCGCGTGCGGAGGTAACGCGCGCCGACGAACGTCTCGAACCTCACGTGCCGCCCCCTTCCACCGCCGCGTCCTCGGCCGCCGCTTCCTCCTCGGATTGGGGACGAAGCTGCGGGAAGAGCAGCACGTCACGGATCGAGACCGCGCCGGTGAAGAGCATCACCAGCCGGTCGATGCCGATGCCGCAGCCGGCCGTGGGCGGCAGCCCGTGCTCGAGGGCGCGCACGTAGTCGTCGTCGATGCGGCGGATCCCGCTCGGGTCGTTCGCCACTTGGTCCAGGAAGCGCTGGCGCTGGTCCGCGGCGTCGTTGAGCTCGCTGAACGCGTTCGACACTTCGCGCCCGCCGACGTAAAGCTCGAAACGGTCGACCAGCGACGGGTCGGCGTCGTTGCGGCGCGCGAGCGGCGAGGTCTCGACCGGGAAGCCGACCACGAACGTGGGATCGATCAGCTCGGCCTCGAATAGATGCTCGAAGAGCTCGAGCGTCAGCTCGCCGGCGGTCGGCGTGCCCTCGACCGCGACGCCGTTGGCGCGGGCCAGCGCTGCGACCTTCGTGGCGTCCACGAGCTCGGCGACGTCGACCCCGAGCCGCGCGGCGAGCGATTCGCGCATGTGCAGGCGCCGGAACGGCCGCTCGATGCGGATCGCGTGCTCGCCCCAGGTGAGCTGCTTCGGGTCGGGCAGCAGACCTTCCCGCTGGAGCCCGTCCGCCACGTACACGAAGAGCTCCTCGACCTCCTCGATCAGGTCCTCGTAGGTCGCGAAGGCCTGGTAGAACTCGAGCATCGTGAACTCGGGGTTGTGGCGGGTCGAGAGGCCCTCGTTGCGGAAGCAGCGGCCGATCTCGAACACCCGGTCCAGCCCACCCACCACCAGCCGCTTGAGGTAGAGCTCGGGCGCGATGCGCAGGTAGAGGTCGACGTCGAGGGCGTTGTGGTGGGTCTGGAAGGGCCGTGCCAGCGCGCCGCCCGGCAGGGCCTGCAGCATCGGCGTCTCGACCTCGAGGAAGCCGCGCTCGGCGAGGAACGCCCGCACCAGCGCCACCACCCGCGCCCGGGTGACGAACGCGCGCCGCGCCTCGTCGTTGGCGATGAGATCGAGGTAGCGGCGGCGATAACGGGTCTCGACGTCCTTGAGGCCGTGCCACTTCTCGGGCAGCGGATGCTGCGCCTTGACCAGCAACCGCACCTCGCTCGCCGCGAGCGTGAGCTCGCCGGTCCTGGTGCGGAACGGACGCCCGCGGACGCCGACGATGTCTCCCGGGCGCAGCGCCCGGAACACCGCGAACGTCTCCTCGCCGAGCACGTCCTTGCGGCCGTGGATCTGGAGCTTGCCGGTGCCGTCGAGGAGATGGGCGAACCCCGCCTTGCCCATGTCGCGCTTCGACACCACGCGCCCGCCGATCGCGACCTCCACCTCGACCGGCTCGCCGCCCACCACCGCCCGCTCGCCGAACTCGTCCGCGACCGCACGCGCGCGGTGGGTGGGCCGGAAGTCGTTCGGGTACGCCACCGCTCGGCTCGTCATACGTCGATCCCGTGCGAGGAGGCGTCGCCCGCTCCCTCGCCCATCAGATACCCCTCGATGAACCGGTCGAGGTCGCCGTCGAGGACCGCCGTGGGGTTGCCGGACTCGACACCCGTGCGGTGGTCCTTCACCATCTGGTACGGCTGCAGCACGTAAGAGCGGATCTGAGATCCCCACTCGATCTTCTTCTTCGAGCCCGACAGGCTCTCGAGGTGCTTTTCGCGGGCCTCGAGCTCGAGCTCGAGGAGCTGGCTCTTGAGCAGCTTCATCGCGGTGTGGCGGTTCTTGTGCTGCGAGCGCTCGTTCTGGCACTGGACCACGATGCCGGTCGGCAGGTGCGTGATACGCACCGCCGAGTCGGTGCGGTTGACGTGCTGCCCCCCCGCCCCCGACGCACGGTAGGTGTCCACCTTGAGGTCCGCCTCGTTGATGTCCACCGCCACGTCGTCGTCGATCTCGGGCGACACGCCGACCGAGCAGAACGAGGTGTGGCGCCGCTTCGCCGCGTCGAACGGCGAGATCCGCACCAGCCGGTGCACGCCGCGCTCGGCGCGCATGTAGCCGTACGCGTGGCCGCCGCGCAGGATCAGCGTGGCGCTCTTGATGCCGGCGTCGTCAGCCATCAGCAGATCGACGAGCTCGCTCTCGAACCCACGCCGCTCGGCCCAGCGCTTGTACATCCGGAGCAGCATCTCGGCCCAGTCCTGCGCCTCGGTTCCGCCGGCGCCCGCGTGGATCGCGACGATCGCGTTGCGATGGTCCTCGGGACCCGAGAGCATCCGCTCGAGCTCGCGCTCGCGGACCCAGCCCTCCAGGAACGCCACGCGCTGCTCCGCCTCGGCGACCGCCTCGGCCTCGCCCTCGCGAGCCATCTCGACGTAGACGTCGGCGTCGTCGAGCGCCGCGTCGGCCTTCGCCCAGGTGTCGAGCTCCTCGCGGATCCGGCTGCGGTCACGGAGCACCGCCTGCGCCTTCTCGCGGTCGTTCCAGAAGTCGCCCTGGGCGCTGAGCTCGTCGAGCTCGTTCAGCTTTCGCTTCGTCGCCTCCAGGTCAAAGATGCCCCCGAATGTCGGAGATCTTCTGCCGCACCTTCGCGAGACGCCCCT
>CAYMQR010000213.1:0-8349 GCA_964392195.1 uncultured bacterium
TCTTTCTGTTGGCGGGCGGCACCGGCGCGCTCGCCGTGGCGCCGGCGGCGGCGCCCGGGGCCGAACCGCTCGCCGCGGGCGCGGCGTGGGCGCTCGGCGCGGCCGCCAGCAGCGCGGCCAGCAGCCACGCGCGGTGGCCACGCGAGAGGTGCGTGTGGTGGTTCGTCATCGCCGCCTCAATCTCCCACGTAGCCGAGGCTCTTGAGCTTCTCTTCCATCTCGTGGCGGACCTCCTCGCGCTCCGACGGTGCCGCTCGCGCCTCGACCCGCGCCGCGCTCATCCACCGCGCCAGCTCCCGCCGCAGCGCTTCCTTGCGCTCGGAGTCGGCGACCTTGGTGCGCTCGCCGGGGTCGGCGACCTCATCGTACAGCGAGAGGTCGCCGCTGCCCGGCCTCCACACCAGCTTGTGGGTGGGGGTGCGCCACGCGAACAGCTCGATCGAGGTGGGGCGGTTCTCGCCGGCCAGGTAGGTGCGGCTCACGACCTCGCGGCTCGGGACGAACGTCTCGCCGGCGAGCGCGGCGCGGATCAGGGCGCCCACCTCGCGGGTGCTGACCGGTGTGGCGACGCGCGCGGCCGGTGCGGCGGTCGCGGCGGCACCCGTCCCGGCGCGCGGGGCGCGCACGATCAGCGGCACGTGCAGGACCTCGTCGAAGAGCGTCTTCTCGTGGCCGACGCGGCCGCGCTCCATGAACTCCTCGCCGTGGTCGGCCGAGATCACCACCAGCGTCCGCGCCGCGAGCCCGAGCCGATCGAGGGTGGCGAGGATCCGGCCGATCCACACGTCGGTGTGAAGGATCTCGGCGTCGTAGAGCGCGGTCAGGCAGCCCACCTCGGCGGGAGTGAGCGAGCTCTCCAGGGCGCGGACCTCGCGGATGTCGAGGCCCTTGGTGACGCGGCCGCACGCGGCGGGGTCGAAGCCGAACGCGCGCGCGTGCTCGTCGGGAGGGTCGTAGTTGAAGTGCGGGTCGAAGAAGTGCGCCCACACGAAGAAGCGCTCCTCGGCGTGGCCGTCGAGCCACGCGATCACGCCCTCGCCGAGTGCCTTGGACGTGGACCCCGAGCGGCCCTGGCCGAAGTTGGTGAACGAGCCGAAGCCCTTCGCGAACTCGGTGCGCTTGGGTTTGCGGCCGGTGGCGCCGGAACGCACGCCGCCGAGCGCCACGTGGTCGGTGAAGGCGGCGGTGACGAAGCCGCGCGCGGTGAGCTCCTCGGCCAGGTAGCGCGCGCTCGCGTAGTGAGCGTCCACCTGATCGGGCTCGACGTTCGAGATCACCTGCCCGGTGAGCATCGCGCGCAAGGCGCCGACGGTCGCGGGGGCGGCGGCGTAGGCGCGCTCGTAGAGGACGCCGCCGTTCGCTGCGGCGCACACGTTCGGCGCGGTGGCGCGGGCGTAGCCATGACAGGGCAGGTGGTCGGCGCGCAGCGTGTCGACGGTGAGGAGGAGGACGTTGCAGTCCGGGCACGCGGGCGCGGGGAGCTCGGCGGCCGTGGCGGCGCCCTGGACGCCGATCGTGACGACGAGCATCGCCGCGAAGCGGCGTGTGGCGGTCGCGAGCGAAGCCATCGAGCCGGCCAAGATACGGCTCGCGCGTCGCGCTGTCGCGCGGGGGCAGCGGTCGGCACTGGAGGGCTGCGGTCCCTCGCAGCCGCTGCGGCTCGTCGGGACGGCGGCCGCGAAGGATCGCGGCCCTCCACGCCGCGCCAACGCTCACGCGCGCTTGACACGCACGGAGAGCGCCCGGAAGATTCGGGCTTTGCGCTCGCGGCCGCCGCGGCCCACCGACGACATGCTCGCCGACCTCCTCAAGGACAACCTGGCGCGCTCGCTCGCCGCCACCTTCGTGAGCGAGGACCAGGTGGAGGGAATGGTGCGCCCGGTGCTCGAGCGCTACGGGCTCGCACCCGAGGAAGTGGACGAGCTGGTCGCCGAGGCGCGCGCCAACGTGCGCACCTGGAAGCAGTCGTCGAGCGTCGACGTGCTCGGGATTCTCTCCTCGGGAAGCGCGGGCCTGCTGCACGCCCTCGGCATCCCCACCCGCGGCGACCTCGACGACCTCAGGCGCCAGCTCGACGCCCTGAACGACCGCCTCGGCGCCAGCGCCGGTGCGGCGCCCCCCAAGGACAAGAAGAAGAGCGCACCGCGCACCAAGCGCGATTAGGAGGACCCACCCGCCATGTCCTCCGTCAGCTCGATCGCCCGCCTGCCGCAGACGATCCGCAACCTGCAGCGGCTCCGCGACATCCTCGCGGTCATCACCAAGTACGGCTTCGAGGGCGTGGTGCTCCAGCTCGGGCTGGAGGGCTACGTCGACCAGGCGCGGCGGCTGCTCCGGCTCTCCAAGGTGAAGCCCACCGAGGAGTGGCAGCGCTTCACCGTCGAGCAGCGCATCCGCATGATCATCGAGGAGCTCGGGCCGACCTACATCAAGTTCGGGCAGATCCTCGCGACCCGCCCCGACCTGATCCCGATGAGCCTGATCCTGGAGCTGCGCAAGCTCCAGGACGACGTGCCCGCGTTCTCGCAGACCGAGGCGCGGCAGGTGATCGAGAGCGAGCTCGGCGGCAAGGTCGAGGACTTCTTCGCCAGCTTCGAGGAGAAGCCGCTCGCGGCGGCGTCGATCGCGCAGGTCCACCGCGCCACGCTCAAGACCGGCGAGCGCGTGGTGCTGAAGGTTCAGCGCCCCGGCCTGCAGCGCGTCATCGCCAACGACCTCGACATCCTCAAGTTCCTGGCGGAGCTGGTCCACGACAACGTCCCCGAGGCGCGCCAGTTCGACCCCAAGGGGCTGGTCGCGAACTTCTCGCAGTCGATCGTGAAGGAGATCGACTTCACCCGCGAGGCGTTCAACATCCTCAAGTTCCAGCAGAACTTCCGCGACACGCCGTGGATGAAGGCGCCCACGGTGTACACGTCGCTCTCGACGTCGCGGGTGCTGACGATGGAGTTCATCGACGGCATCAAGGCGTCGAACCTCGCGGCGATCGACGCCGCCGGCCTCGACCGCAAGCTGCTCGCCACGCGCGGCACCGAGGCGGTCCTCAAGATGATCTTCGTGGACGGCTTCTTCCACGCCGATCCGCACCCCGGGAACATCTTCGTGCTGCCCGGGAACGTGTTCTGCCTGATCGACTACGGGATGATGGGCACCGTCGACGACGAGCGCGTCGACGAGCTGCTGGTGTTCCTGGTCGGGCTCTTGACCGGCGACATGGACCGGGTGGTGCAGCTCTTCTACCGCCTCGAGCTGATCGACGACCGCGTCAACGTCCGCGCGCTGAAGAGCGAGGGCAAGGCGCTGCTCGACCGCTACGGCAACCAGTCGCTGAAGGACATCGACATCGCGGTGTTCATCACCGAGGTGTTCGAGACCATCCAGCGCCACCACGTGGCGCTGCCGAGCGACCTGCTGCTGATGGCGAAGGCGGTGGCGACCATCGAGGGCATCGCCCAGGAGCTCTACCCCGAGTACGACCCGCTCACCGAGATGCGGACGTACCTGCTCAAGATCTACACCAAGCGCCTCACCGACCCCGGCTACCTGTTCAAGGGCGTCTACCACGCCGTCGACTCCTACATCTACTTCCTGCGCAAGCTGCCGCGCGAGCTCGAGTCGATCGTCTCCAAGCTGCGCAAGGGCGAGCTCACGCTGAAGGTCGAGGACCCCGACGGGCGCCGCGCCGCGCGCGCCCACGAGCGCGCCCTCAACCGCCTCACGCTGGCGATCTTCTACCTCGCCACCGGCATCGGCTCGGCGATCCTGCTCATCGAGCCGCGCGGCCCGCACCTCCTCGGGCTCTCCGCGACCACGCTGGTCGGCATCCTCGGTCTCGCACTCGCGCTCACCGTCGCCGCGATCCTGGGCCTCAGCTTCCTGCGCTCGGACTGAGCGGCGGCGCGGCGACGGTTGCGTGGCGCGGCGCTACGCGCTCGAAGGACTCGTGCCGAGCGCCCTCGCGGGCGTCGAGCGCCTCAAGAACCTGCATCTCCATCCCGTGCTGACGCAGGCGGGGTAGGCGAAGTCCCGCGAGCGGCGAAAGCGCGTCCTGCGCTGGCACCGATGGATCGGCGATGCGTATCAAGGGGTCGAGGTCTGGACGAGCACCCGCGCGGATCTCTTCACGCGGCTGACCATCTCCTTCGAGTTCGGGTTCCGCGCCGCGGCGACATTGCTCGGAACGATCCCGGAGGTTGCGTTGGCCTTCGCGACCGAAGACCGGCCGGTTTGCGACCTGACGGACCTGGCGACGTTACGACCGCACCACCCGTATCCGGCGGTCTGGACGGTCACCGGCGCCAGCGCTGACGAACGTGCGCTCGAGATCGCGGAAGCGATCAAGACGGTCGGGCTCGCGTTTCTCGACCGCGTGTCGACGCCCGAAGGTGCGCTCGCGTTGTGGTCGGAGCAACTCGAGGCGCAGTGCAGCAATCCGAGGCGCAAGCGGGTCTACCAGGCAGCGGTCTTGTGGTCGGTCGGCCGCGAAGCAGAAGCCCGCGACGCGCTCCCGGAGGACTGTGCGCAGCAGGTGCTGGACCGCTTCGCGGCGGTGCCGCCGATCTTGGCGTCATCCGGCCGCTGACGGGCGCCCACGAATCGGCACGTCGCACGGTGTCGAGCAGCGCGTCCAGAATCCAGTATCGCCGCTCGTTTCGCGTCGCAGCCCGCATCATTTCGCTTCTCGGTGCCATTCTCCGCACCGCATGCGGAGAATTCGGCTCGATTCTCCGCACCCGCAACGCGGTACCTTCCCGGCTCGGCGATCGGGTCCGCGGCTCTTGCTCGTGGGGATTCCAGTGGAGCGACGATGACGATCTCGCAGCCTCCGAAGACTCCGGTGCGCCCGGTGGTCGACGTTCATCATGGTGTGGCGGTCGAGGATCCGTACCGCTGGCTCGAGGAGAGCGGGAGCGAGGAGGTGCGGGCGTGGGTGGCGGCGCAGAACCGCCACACCCGCGCGGTCCTGGACGCGATCCCGGCGCGCGCGGCGATCCGCGCGCGGGTCGCCGAGCTCGCCACGTCGGTCTCGCCCGACCACTACGCGATGGTCGCCCGCCCCGGCGCGCTCTTCGCGATCAAGCACCAGCCGCCCAAGCAGCAGCCGCTCCTGGTGCGGCTCGCGTCGGCCGACGACCTCGCGAGCGCGCGCGCGGTGGTCGACCCGAACGTCCTCGACCCGAGCGGCGCGATCGCGATCGACTTCCACGAACCGTCCCTCGACGGCCGCCTGGTGGCGGTGGCGCTGTCGCGCGACGGCAGCGAGGACGGCACGGTCCACGTCTTCGAGAGCGAGACGGGACGCGAGCTCGGCGACCGCATCCCGCGGGTCACGTACCCGACCGGCGGCGGCAGCCTCGCCTGGAACGCCGACGGCAGCGGCTTCTGGTACACGCGCTACCCGCACCCGGGCGAGCGCCCCGCCGAGGACCTGTGCTTCTTCCAGCAGGTCTACTTTCACCGGCTGGGCGAGGACCCGGCGGGCGACCGCTACGTGATCGGGAGCGAGTTTCCGCGCATCGCGGAGATCTGCCTCGATACCCGGCGCGGCGTCGACTTCACGCTCGTCACGGTCGCCAACGGCGACGGCGGCGAGTTCGCGCACTGGCTGGTGCCGCACGACGAGCGCGGCGGCGCCGCTGGTGAGCCGGTGCAGGTCACGCGCTTCGAGGACGAGGTCACGGACGCGCTGCTCGGCGAGGGCGGCGAGCTGTTCCTGGTGTCGCGGAAGGACGCGCCGCGCGGCCGGATCCTGCGCGTACCGCTGGCGCGCCCCGTCCTCGCCGAAGCGCGTGTCGTGGTGCCCGAGCGCGCCGCCTCGATCGATCACGTGGTCGCCGCGGCGTCGCGGCTCCACGTCGCCTACGTCGACGGCGGGCCGTCGCAGCTCACGAGCTTCGCCCTCGCCGGCGGCGACGCGCGCGAGGTCGCCCTCGAGCCGGTTTCGTCGGTGGCCGAGATCGTGGCGCTCGAGGGCGACGAGCTCCTCTACCGCGCGCAGAGCTTCCTGACGCCGCCCGCGTGGTTCCGCGCCGACGCCGCCACCGGCGCCGTGCGCCGCACCGCGCTCGCGGTCGCCTCGCCCGCGGACTTCTCGGCGTTCGAGGTGGTGCGCGAGTTCGCGACCTCGCGCGACGGCACCCGCGTGCCGCTCAACGTCGTGCGCCGCAAGGGCACCGCGCTCGACGGCACCCACCCCACGCTGCTCTACGGCTACGGCGGCTACGGGATCAATCTCTCGCCCGGCTTCCGCGCCGGGCGCCTCACCTGGCTCGAGCAAGGAGGCGTCTACGTGATCGCCAACCTGCGCGGCGGCGGTGAATACGGCGAGGAGTGGCACAAGAGCGGCGCGCTCACGAACAAGCCGAACGTGTTCGACGACTTCCTCGCCGCCGCCGAGCACCTGATCGCGCGCGGCTACACCACCCGCGACCGGCTCGCGATCCAGGGCGGCAGCAACGGCGGGCTGCTCATGGGCGCGGCGCTCACCCAGCGCCCCGAGCTCTTCCGCGTGGTGCTCGCGCACGTCGGCATCTACGACATGGTGCGCGTCGAGCTCGACCCCAACGGCGCCTTCAACGTCACCGAGTTCGGCACCGTGAAGGACGCCGCGCAGTTCGCGGCGCTCCACGGCTACTCGCCCTACCACCGCGTGGTGGAGGGCACGCGCTACCCGGCGGTGCTCTTCCCGGTGGGCGAGAACGACGGCCGCGTGAACCCGGCGCACTCGCGCAAGATGACCGCGCGGCTGCAGGCCACGAGCACGTCGGGGCTACCGATCCTGCTGCGCAGCAGCGCCACCTCCGGCCACGGCATGGGCACGGCGCTCGAGGAGCTGATCGAGGAGGGCGCGGACGTCTACGCGTTCCTGTTCGATCAGCTCGGGGTGCCGTACCGGCCGGTCAGCTGACTCTCGTTCGCCGCGGCCGCGAGGGACCGCGGCCCTCCACGCGGCTCAAGGGCGCCCGGTGCCGCCGAACGCCCGCTGGCGAGTCTGTTAGCTTGCCGCCCTTCGCACGAGGAACCCGATGCAACCCGTGAAGATCTACACGTCCGACTGGTGCGGCTTCTGTACCGCCGCCAAGCACTTGCTCAAGACCCGCGGCGTCGCGTTCGAGGAGATCGACACCAGCGGCAACGACGAGCTGCGCGCGTGGCTGCGCCAGACCACCGGGCGCCGCACGGTGCCGCAGATCTTCATCGGCGAGCGCCCGATCGGCGGCTACGAGGAGCTGCGCATGCTCGACGTCGAGGGCAAGCTCACCAAGCTGGTCGCCGGCGAGGAGGCATGATGCGCGTCCTGGTGACGGGCGGCGCCGGCTTCATCGGCTCGCACCTCGTCGAGCGGCTGCTCGCCGACGGCCACTTCGTGCGCGTCCTCGACGACTTCTCCACCGGTAAGCGCTCCAACCTCGAGCTCGTCAGCGCCGGCGCCGCGCCCGGGCGCTTCGAGCTCGTGGAGGGCTCGATCGCCGACCTCGACACCTGCCGCCGCGCGGTCGAGGGCATGGAGGGTGTGCTCCACCAGGCGGCGCTGCCGAGCGTGCCGCGCTCGGTGCGCGACCCGATCGCGTCCAACGCCGCGAACGTCGACGGCACGCTCAACCTCCTGGTGGCGGCGCGCGACGCCAAGGTGCGGCGCATGGTGCAGGCGAGCTCGTCGTCGGTGTACGGCAACTCGCCGACGCTGCCGAAGCACGAGGGCATGGCCACCAACCCGCGCTCGCCGTACGCGCTGACCAAGCTCGCCGGCGAGGTCTACGCGCGGCTGTTCTTCGAGCTCTACGGCTTCGAGACCGTGTGCCTGCGCTACTTCAACGTGTTCGGGCCGCGCCAGGACCCCACCTCGCAGTACGCCGCGGTGATCCCCAAGTTCACGTTCGCGCTGCTCGACGGCGAGCCGCCCGAGGTCCACGGCGACGGCGGCCAGACTCGCGACTTCACCTACATCGCCAACGTCGTCGACGCGAACCTGCGCGCCCTCGAGGCGCCCAGGGCGGCGGGCGAGGCGATGAACGTGGCGGCGGGTGCGCGCACCAGCCTCCTCGAGATGCTCGGCCACATCCAGGACATCCTCGGCACCCGGATCGCGCCGCGCCACGTCGAGTCGCGCGCCGGCGACGTCCGCGACTCGCTCGCCGACCTCACCAAGGTGACGAGCCTGACCGGCTACGAGCCCCGGATCGGCCTGCGCGAGGGGCTCGAGCGCTACGTCGCGTGGGCGCGCGCCGCGCGCGCGTGATCGATCGGCCTGGAGGGCCGCGATCCTTCGCGGCCGAGGAATCGATCGCGATCGATGGGCGTTCGTGATCTCGATCGATCGCTACCGCGGGCGGGCTGGCGCCCGCCCCT
>CAYMQR010000214.1:0-8324 GCA_964392195.1 uncultured bacterium
CCCCCTGTCGAGACTACGCAGGTTGTGACCCACCTCACAACCCGGCATGTCGTCCGGGGCGTCCCCGCGGGCGCTCGAGCGCTGTTGCGCGGTGCTCGCCGAACGTGGGAACCTCGATGCTCAGCGTGATCTGGCTCACGGATCGAATCGGTCCGAGCCCCGCGTTGGCCCGCGCTGACCCCGGCGTCGAAAGGACGTGACGATGAGGAGTCGTTCCAGCCGATACCTCCCCGAGTTCGCCGCAGCCGAGCGGCCGCGGCGCTCGATCCGGGTGCGCCTCGGGCTCACCGTGCTCGCCGCGGTGGCCTTGGGGCTCGCGTTCTCGAACGGCGGCCGCGCGGGCAACCGGGCGGGCAACACGGTGGTGTCCACCGATCTCCAGATGCCGGGCACCCAGCAGGGCGAGGTGTTCCCCAGCAACACCACCGAGCCCGTGGGGCTCTGCAAGCAGTGTCACGGTGGCTGGGACAAGGCCACCGAGCCGTATCACCTCGCGATGGGCAGCATGATGATGCACTCGGGTCGCGACCCGGTGTTCTGGGGGCAGCTCGCGATCGCCGAGCAGGACTTCCCCGGCTACGGCAACGTGTGCATGCGCTGCCACACCGCCGCGGGCTGGGCCGAGAACCGCGCGATCCCCACCAACGGCTCGGCGCTCACCGACGTGGACGACGGCTTCGGTGTCGAGTGCGACATCTGCCACAAGCTCGTCAACCCCGACGAGTCGGAGAACCAGGGGATCCAGAACCCGCCGTTCGTGGCCCACGACGGCGGCAACCCGCCCACCGGGTATTACGGCGCGGCGCAGATGTCGCTGGTGGCGTCGTTCAACCGCCAGGGACCTTACACGCCGCCCGACTGTGCCCACGGCGCCGAGAAGTCGCGCTTCATCCGCACCGCCGAGATGTGTGGCACCTGCCACGACGTCTCGAACCCCATGGTCGGCGACCTCTCGCCCACTCACGGCGCGCAGATCCCGCTCCAGCCGGGCACCTTCAGCGGCGTCCCGGGGGCGGCGGTCGAGACCAAGGCCGCGTTCAACAGTTTCCCGTTCCAGTACGGCATCGTCGAACGCACGTTCTCGGAGTGGAAGTCGAGCGCGCTGTCGCAGTTGCGGGTCACCGATTACCCGACGCTCCCCGCCGAGATGAAGCAGGGCGCGATCAAGCGCGCCTACGATCAGTCCGGCGGCGATTACGCCGACGGCCAGCCGCGCTACTACATCTGCCAGACCTGCCACATGCGCCCGCTCAAGAGCCCGGGCTGCGTGCTTCCCGGCCATACGCCCCACGACGACATGCCGCGCCACGACCTGACCGGCGGCAACTACTGGGTGCCCGACGCGATCGCCTACATGAAGACGAAGGGCACGCTCCGCATCGGCGCCGCCGAGCTCGGCCAGGAGGAGCTCGACGCGCTGGTCGACGGCAAAACGCGGGTCTACGCGAACCTCGCCAACGCCGGCGCCCTCACCGTCGACAACGCCAACGCCACGGTGCGCCTCCTCAACCTCACCGGGCACAAGCTGATCTCGGGCTATCCCGAAGGGCGCCGCATGTGGCTCGACATCAAGTGGTACGACGGCGCCGGCACGCTGCTCCGCGAGGACGGCAAGTACGGCGCGATCGACACGGTCATCGGTGGGCAGCACGTACAGGTGCAGACGATCCTCGACCTCGAGGGCGCCAACACCAATATCTACGAGGCCCAGATGGCGATGTCGCAGGAGTGGGCCGCCAAGCTGCTCTCGATGGGTTACTCGCCGTCGCACGTGCTGAGCTTCGACCGCAACACCGGCCAGGCGAACTACGCCCTCGGCGACCTCGCCGCGCAGCCGCCCGGCACCCACTACGTCACGTTCCACTTCGCGCTCAACGACGTGGTGGCGAAGGACAACCGCATCCCGCCCTACGGCATGAGCTACGACATGGCGCGCGAGCGCAACGCGCTGCCGGTGCCAGCGAGCCAGTACGGCAACCCGGGCGCGGGGGGCACCTACGAGCACTGGGACACGGTCCAGCTCAACCCACCGGCGAACGCAGTCACCGCGACCATCGAACTGCTCTACCAGCCGGTGAGCTGGGAATACATCCAGTTCGTGAGCTTCGCGAACAACCGCACCGATCCGTTCCTCGCCAACGTCGGGGTCAACCTCCTCGACGCGTGGCTCAACACCGGTATGGCGACTCCGGCGGTGATGGCGTCGGCGACCTGGGTGAAGCCATGAGCGCGAACGCGGCGAAGAGCGTTCGAGGGCGGCGCGCGGCACGCGCCGCGGGGGCACTGGCGATCGTGGCGCTGGTGCCGGCGCTGATGGCGGCGCGCACACGGGTGGGCGTGACTGCCACCGCGCCCAAGTTCCAGTGGTACGGCGGCGCCGAATACGACTACATGGGCAGCGCGGTGGGCGGCGCCGGCGATGTCGACAAGGACGGCACGCCCGACGTGATCGTCGGCGCGCCATGGGCGAACCCGGGTGGCCGCGAGGACGCGGGCACGGTGTATGTGTACTCGGGCAAGACCGGCGCGCTGCTTCGGCAGCTCGACGGAGCCCACGCCGGTGATCACTTCGGCTACTCGGTGGCCGGCGCCGGTGACGCGAACGGCGACGGCTACGCGGACGTCGTGGTCGGGGCGCGCGACGAGTGGCTCGGCTCGATCAACCGGGTCGGCGCGGCTTACGTGTATTCGGGCAAGGACGGCGCGCTGCTCTGGCAGCTCAAGGGGAGCTGGCAGGGCGATCTGCTCGGCTGGGCGGTCGCGGGCGTGGGCGACGTCAACAAGGACGGCTTCGACGACGTCGCCATCACGGCGCCCTACTACGACCCCAACGGCAAGCCGGACGCGGGTTCGGTGTTCGTCCGCTCCGGCTCGGACGGGAGCCAGCTCTATCGCTTCGACGGCGAGAACACCTACAACCCGAGCGACAGCCTCGGCATCGCGGTGGCGGCCGCCGGTGACATCGACCGCGACACCTACCCCGACATCCTCGTCGGCGTGCCGCACTGGGACGCCTCGACCAACTACAACGCCGGCGGTGCCTGGCTCTACTCGGGCCGCACCGGCGCGATCCTCCACAAGTGGGAGGGCGTCCACTACCTCGACTACACGGGCTGGTCGGTTGCGGGCGTGGGCGACGTCAACAAGGACGGCGTCCCCGACGTCGCGGTGGGCGCCAACGTGCTGCACGCGGGCGCCGCCGGAAAGCCCAACACCTGGAAGACCTACGGCGGCTTCTACGTGTTCTCGGGCGCCGACTACAGCCAGATGGTGCGGGTGGTCGGCTCCGAGGAGTACCAGTACCTCGGCAACACGATCTCGTCGATCGGCGACTGGAACAAGGACGGCGCCGCCGACATCCTCGTCGGCGCACCCAACGCCAATCCCAACGGCGTCTTCAACGCCGGCTCGACGTTCATCTACTCGGGGGCGGGCGCGGTGCTGGCGCGCTTCGACGGCGTCAATCGCGGCGACCTGATGGGCTGGAACGTCGCCGGGCTCGGCGACATCAACGGCGACGGCGTCGGCGATCTGGTGACCGGGATCTCCAACCTGCCGGTGGGCAACGCGCCGCGCGCGGGCTCGGCGGTGGTGTACGCGTCGAGCTCGGGCTGCGGCTCGATCGCCGTCGCCACCGATGGGCACGGCCACGTGACCACCGTCGACCTCGGCGTGCTGGCGATCCCGGCGGTGGCGATCGGCCTGGCCGGCCTCCGTCGCCGCAAGCGCTAGCCCGCCGCTCGATCCCGGTTCGTGGAGGGCAGGCGCCGACGGCGCCGTGCTCCTCGGCGCCGTGGCCCCGGCGCCCGGAGCGTCGGCGCTCCGTCGCCGACCGGCGGCCGACGGAGCGGCCGCGCTCCAGCAAAGCGGGACCACGCGCGGCGGGTGGCGGAACGAGCGGGCTCGCCAAACGGCGCGTCGCAGCGCGACGCCACGAGTGAAGCGAGTGACCCGGGTGGGGGGGGTGAAACGCCCCCCGGAGAATCACGGCCCTGCGCGCTTCTCGATCTCGGCGCGGGGCCAGCCGGTGAGGGCGGCGAGGGCGTCGATCGCGCTCTCGCGCTGGCGCGCGAGGCGCGCCCGGTAGCTCTCGCCCTCGGCGCACGCGATCGGCCCCGCGCTGTAGGGGCGGCGCACCACGAAGCGCACCTGGAAGTCGCGGCGGTCGGACGTCTCGCGGAGCTCGAGCGGAGGCCAGGTGTGCTCGCTGGGCCCGAGCGCGAGCCGGTAGCGGGTCACGAACACGTTGCGGGCACCGCCCTGGTGGTCCTGGGGCGCGGCCGCCGACTGCATCGGGTTGGCCTTGGGGGGCGGGTCCGCCGCCCAGGTCGCGCCGAGCTGGCGGAGCTCGCCGATGGGAAGCGGGTCGGCGACGCACGGGTCGCAGAAACCGAGATCGCCCGTGTATTCGAGGAGCGCGGTGCCCGCGCCGGCGCGCTCGAAGGCCTTCCCGGCGGCAGCGGAATAGAAGCGCGCGAACTCGTCCTTCACGAAGAGCGGCAGCACCGCGCCGGACTCGACCGGCACGCTCTTACGGCCGGCGAGCTCGGCCTTGCCGGTGCGGGTCAGCACGTGGACCACGAGCTCGCGCGCGTCCAGGTGCGACGGCAGCTCGAGGCGCGCTGCGCCGAGCGCGATCGTGGCGCGCGTAGCTGGCTCCCGCTCCGGCTCGGCCGCGCTCGCCACCACGGCGCCGTTTCGCGCCGCGGGCGGCGGCGCGACGCGCAGCTCGAAGTCGACGGGCGGGGTGCACGGGTTGGCGTCCGTGTACCCGGCGAGGCGCGGCGCGGTGTAGGCGTCGAGGTGCGCGATCGGCGCGAAGCCGCCGGTGGTCGCCGCGATCGTCGCGAGCCCGCGCGCGCCGTCGAGCGCCACCACCACCTGCGCCGGCGCGGGCTCCGCGGCGCCAGCGCCGCGCGCGAGCCCGGCGATCGCGATCGCGACCAGCGCCTCGCGCGCGAGCCGCGCCCCGATCGCGCTCGTGCGCCGTTCTCTCGCCGCCGATCGCTCGCTCATGCCGCCTCCGCACGCGCCCGCCCAGCTACACTGCGCGCCCGCTTCAGAACGATCCTACACGGAGGACGCCGATGGACTCGCCGACCACCCCCGAAACCGACGAGCCGTGGGGCGACTCGGGCGCCTGGAACCGCCACCTCGGGCTCCGCATGACCGAGCTCTCGGGCGAGCGCGTCGTCGGCGAGTGGGACGTGGACGCCCGCCACTTCCAGCCCTACGGCATCGTCCACGGCGGCGTGTACTGCAGCGTCGTCGAGACCGTGTGCTCGGTGGGCGCGGCGCTGAGCGTGATCGGCGAGGGGCTGTCGGTGGTCGGGCTCGACAACCACACGAGCTTCGTGCGCGCGGTGCGCGGCGGGCGCCTCACGGTGGTCGCGACGCCGATCACCCGCGGCCGCCGCACCCAGCTCTGGGAGGCGGAGATCAAGAACGAGGCGGGGCAGATCGTCGCCACCGGGCGCGTCCGCTGCCTGTGCCTCGCCCCCGGCACCGAGCTCGCCGGCAAGAGCGTCGGCACCGCCGGAAGCTGACCGAGGAGGCCCGTCGATGCCCGCGTCCGGTGACTGGTTCTGGTGGGCGGTGTTCTCGGCGGTGTTCGCCGCCGCCACCGCGATCCTCGCGAAGCTCGGCCTTCAGGGGATCGACTCCGACTTCGCGACGCTGGTCCGCACCACCGTGATCCTGGTGGTGCTGGGCGCCTTCGTGGGCCTCACCGGCAAGTGGCAGAACCCGCTCGAGCTGCGCGGCCGCTCGGTGCTCTTCCTGGTGCTCTCGGGCCTCGCAACCGGCGCCTCGTGGGTGTGCTACTTCCGCGCCCTCAAGGCGGGCGAGGCCGCCAAGGTGGCGCCGGTCGACAAGCTGAGCGTCGTGCTGGTCGCGATCTTCGCGACGATCTTCCTAGGCGAGCGGCCGGTGGCGCGCGAGTGGCTCGGCATCGCGCTGGTCGGCCTCGGCGTGGTGGTGCTCGCGCTCAAGCGCTGACCTCCGCGGGGGTTTCGGTCGCGGGTGGAGGTCCGGTACGATCGCCGACCGTCCGGCCCCGCCATCGCGAGGTCCCATGCTCCTCTCCAGCTACCGGCACCGCACCTTCGTCCTGCTCGTACTCGCAAGCCTCGCGCACGGCGGCACGCGGCTAGCAGCCGCGTCCACTCTGTCGCATCCGGCGCCCGCGTTCGGCGAGGACTTCCCCGATCCCGCCGTCGCTTACGACGCCGCCAGCCATCGCCATTGCGCCTTCGCCACGACCGGCAACGGTGCGCCGATCCAGCGCCGCTGCTCGTGGGACCGGATCACGTGGTCGTCGATCGGGAGCGCGTTCTGCGACGGCGATGGCTGCGTCAGCCCGCAGCCGGGTGACGGCTGGGCGCCCTCGGTCGCGTACCTCGGCGGCGCGTGGCGGCTGTACTGGGCCGATCCGGCGGCGGCGCCGAACCGCAAGTGCATCCGCGTGGCGAGCGCGGCGACGCTGGAAGGGCGGTACGTGCCCGAGCCCATCGGGACCCTCGACTGCCACTCCGCCGATGGCGGCGGGATCGATCCGTTCGTGTTCGTCGACCCGGCGAGCGGCGCCCCCTACCTCCTGTGGAAGCTCGAAGGCGACGTGATCGGCGGCGTGTCACGGCTGGTCGCCCAGCCCCTCGCGGCCGACGGTCTCGGCTTCGCGCCCGGCTCGAGCTACGTGGAGCTGTTGCGCGGCACCGCCGAGTGGGAGCGGCGCCAGATCTCCCCGTATTCGGATCAGTACGTGGAGAATCCCGCCCTCATCGAGCACGGAGGGTTCTACTACCTCTTCTACTCCGCGAGTGACTGGAACTCGTCACGGTATGCGACCGGTCTGGCGGTTTGTGAGGGACCGACCGGGCCCTGCGTGAAGCAGAGCACCTCGGCCCCGTGGATGGGGCCGTTCGGCACGGTGTGGGGTCCGGGCGGCGCGAGCACCTTCGTCGATGATGCGGGTGGGCCATGGCTCGCCTACCACACGTGGACCGCGCCCTGTCAGAGCAACACGCCGGACTGCGTTCGGCAGCTACGTCTCCAGAGCCTGGTGCTCTCGGGCGGGATCGCACAGCCGCGGGTGCTGCCCGGGACCATGGCACTGGTCGACCACGCCTTCCCCCCGGAGCCGGCGACCGGCGCCGGTCAGGTCGGCTGGCACGATCTCACCGCCACCCTGGAGTTCGATCTGTCCTCGAACCTTCCCCCCGACGCGCGCTGGGGCATGCGGTTCCAACTGGGTGGGGCGGGCGACACGGGCCGCGGCTTCGTGGGGCTCGATCCGCTAGCCGAAGTCGGCGACTACGGGTTGGTCGGCGCCCAGTCGCTGCAGCGCGCGATGCTGTTCTCGATCCGAGGCGCCACCGATTACTCGAGCGAATACGAAGGCAACTACTACAACGTGCTGTGCCAGGTCTCGACGGGGCCCAACGGAGGTGTCGACTGCGCGGCTGGGCTCGGCTGGGTGGCCGGTCACAGATACAAGCTCCGGGTCTTCGAGGTGTGTTGCGCCCTCCAGCCCTCGGACGACGAGTGGTGGGGCGCCTCGGTGATCGACGAGGACCTCGGGCTCGAATACGTCATCGCCCAGATCAAGGTTCCTGGCGGGTGGAGCTGGATCCAGAGCCACACCCAATTCGAGGTGGCGTACGACGGCGGTACGGTCTACGACTGTGGTGGGATCCTGCGGACCTCGGTGACGATCGAGACCATCGAGGCCAACGACGGCAGCCAGGCGCCGGTCTCTCGGTACTGGGTCAAAGGCGGTGGGTGTCCGGACGCCGTCACGGTCACGCCCGCCGGCGACGGCTACACGATCGTGGCGGGCACCGCGTCCGGCTCGTGTGGGATCGGCATCGAGCTCGTCTTCTTGCCCTCGCTCGGTTGGCTGGTGCGTGAGGGCGCCCGCCGACGTCGGGTGCACGCAGCGGCGGCGTGAGCTCAGCCGCTCGCGTCGGTCGGCACCGGCACCTCGGCGCTCGCCTCGGAGATCGCGAGGTCGGGGGCGCGGTTGCCGGCGCCCCACAGCCACTCGGTGAACTCGGGGTCGTAGCGGCGGTAGTGCCAGCGCGCGGTGACCTTGAGCCAGCCCGCGGTGCCGCCGCCCGGGATCCGGTACTCGTCCTCGATCGCCTGGCCCGGGTACACGAAGCGCTCGTCGCGCATCTCGCTCGCCACCCAGATGCGATGGAGCTTCACCGGCGCGCCGTCCTTGTCGAGGATGCGCGCGCCGAGGCGGTGGGCGTCCTCGGGGACCCGTCCGTCGCCGTCGAGCGCGCCCGACGCGTAGAGCACCTGGCCGTCGGGGTCGGCGA
>CAYMQR010000215.1:0-8315 GCA_964392195.1 uncultured bacterium
TCCCGCAATCGGCCTGAACGCTGGCCGGACCGCCGGGAGGCGGTCCCTCCGAACGATGGCGCAGCCGCACCCCTCGGAGGGCCCGACTCCCGTCGGGCCGCCTCTCGACTCTCCCGCCGGGGGGCGGACGGGGATCGGGGCCGCTCGGTCCCGATCCCGGGCGACCTCGCGGTCGCCCCTACGAGGGCCCGGCTCGCCACACGACACACCGCCGTCACCTCGCCCTCGACGTCTCGCCATCCGCGCCCGGCATGCTCTCGGCATGCGGCTCGCGATCACCTCGGACATCCACCTCGGCGACCCCCACGGCGCGCTGGTGGTGCCGACCCGCACCGGCTACGCGATCGGCCCGCGCTACGAGGAGCTGGCGGCGGCGCTCGGCACCGGCCTCGGCCACCTGATCCTCGCCGGCGACGTCCTCGAGATCATGCTGTCGAGCTACGTCGAGGCGTACAAGGCCGCGCGGGTGTTCTTCCGCCAGCTCGCCGACGACGGCATCACCCGCGACGTGGTGCTGATCGCCGGCAACCACGACTTCGAGATCTGGCACACCGTCGAGCACGAGGTGAACGTCATCAACCGCGTGCGCCGCGGGCTCGACCCGCGCCCGTTCCGCTGGACGGTGCCCGGCGTGATCGACGACCGGCCCGGCACGCGGCGCCGGGGCCTGTGCCTGCCCGACGTCGACCAGGGCGAAGGCCCGTCGGGCCACTACGGCGACCTCTTCCTCGACGGCATCGCCGACCCGCCCGGGCACGCGGGCGACCACCGCCTGCGCTTCGCGTTCGCCTATCCGAACCTCTACCTCGTCACCGCTGGCGGCGAGAGCGTGATGGTCACCCACGGCCACTACTTCGAGAGCTACTGGTCGCTGCTCTCCAGCCTGGCGATGCGCGTGGTCCGCGAGGACCTCGGCCTCGATCCGCGCACCCGCGAGCGCGCGGCGCTGTCGATGCGCGAGCTGGTGGCGATCAACTTCCCGCTCACCCAGCTCACCAGCTCGGGGCTCGGCCAGTCCGGCCCGCTGAGCGCGGTCGTGAACCACCTCCAGCGCGACGTCGAGCAACACCGGTTCGGCCGCGTCGAGTCGCTGCTGACGCAGCTCTTGCCGGCGTTCGCGAGCGGCTCGCCGTGGTACCTGGAGCGGCTCGCGCGCCTCGCCAGCGCGGCGCTCAGCACCCGCGTGGTGCGCTCGCTGCGCGACTACCAGAACGGCGCCTTCGCCGACGACCTCGCCAACCACGGCGGCACTCGCGCGCGCTTCCTGCAGTTCCTCGACGCCACCCTCGACGAGCTCGACCGCCTCCTCGAGGAGCACGCGATCCACGTGCCGTTCCCGCGCCACCTGATCTTCGGCCACACCCACCAGCCGCACGGCTGGAGCGAGGCCAAGCCCTGGATCGAGCCTCGCAGCGGTATCCAGATCCACAACACCGGCGGCTGGGTGAAGCTGCGCGAGGGCGACGACGGCTGGCGTTTTCCCGGCGCCGAGGTGTTCCGCTACTCGACCGAGCGCGGCTTCGACTCGGTCTCGATCGGGCGCGGCGACGGCACCACCCGCGCCGCCGCGTGAGCCCTCCCGTGTCGCATCCCCGCCGCCCCCGCTGCGCGCTCGTCGCGCTGGTCCTCGCGTCGCTCGGCGCCGCGTGCTCGTCGGACACGGGCGGCGCCACGGGCGAGCCGCTCAGGCTGGTGCTGCTCTCCGACTCGCACGTGATCGGCCCCCAGTACACCTGCTGCAGCGAGAACGGCGACCTCGACAACGAGAGCATCATGCGCACGGTCGAGCGCCTCGCGAGGGCGCGCGACCAGATCAACGCGATCCGCCCCCGCCCCGACCTCGCGGTGGTGCTCGGCGACGTCACCCACGCCGCCTACGTGTTTCCCGACTTCGACTCGTACCGGACCACCGAGACCGCGTGGTCTCGGGCCGCCGAGATCTACGCCGGGTTCGAGGTCCCCGTGTACTTCGTGTGGGGGAACCACGACTACGAGGTCGACTGCGAGGGCGGCAGCGGCAACTTCGACCGCGCGTTCTCCGCTCGGCTGTTCGGCGAGTTCTTCCACCAGCCGACCTACCAGAGCGTGACCGAGAAGGGCTGGCGGCTGATCCTCGCCAACGGCATGCTCGGGCCGACCTGGGAGGCCGGCAGCCCGCGTTGCGAGACCGGCCTCGCCTCGTACGGCGACACCCAGCTCGCGTGGATCGAGCAGCAGATCGCGGACGGGCTGCCGACGCTGGTGCTCACCCACCACACGCTGCTGGTCACCGAGCTCGACGAGGCGCCCGGCACCTCGCACCCGGACCTGCTGTCGCTGGTGGCCCGCAACACCAACGTCAAGCACACGTTCTCCGGACACACCCACCGCTGGATCCCCCTCAGCGGCTACTACGGCTTCGGCCACACGCTCATCGCCGCCACCCGCTACGACGACGACAACTTCACGTTGCTGGAGCTCGACTCGCGATCCGCCGAAGTGCGGGTACTGGATGGCGACAAGGCCAAGGTGCCCACCACGTGCGCGTCGACGTGGAGCTACGACGGCACGCCGGCACCGCTGCCGACCGCGCCCGAGACCGGCACATGCGGCGTGTTGTGAGGGTGCAGCCGGAGCACGGCGCCGCGCCCGCCGCCGATCGCGCGCAGCGGGGCCTGTGCGCGAGCGGCCGAGCGCCGGCGGGCTCGATCCACGCCGGCCTTCCCGCCCTCGACGAGACGGAGCTCGGGAACGCGGCTCGGGCGTCCGCGGCGTGACGCGAGCGCGCGGCGCGCCTTCGAGATGCTGACGACGACTCCCACGGCGACCTCCGAGATGGCCCACGAGACGGTATCGACCGATCGAGCGAGGCCGACGAGGCCGTTCTCGACGACCGTGGCGGTGACGATGCGGGTGGTGCTGAGCAGCACGAGGGCCTCCTTGCGCGGCGCGGCTTCCGCCGGGCGCGACGGACGCACTCTCACCGAGCGCGGTATCGGCCCGGAGGCGCGACCGTGACCGGCGCGCCAGGCTTCGGTGACGGTCGGCGCGCGGCGCCGGAGATCTCCAACTTCGCCGGGCTCGACCTCGACGCGCCGCCCTCGGTCGCGCGTGGCGAGGCGCGGGTCCACGAGGTGCGCCGCGCGGTCGCCACACCCGCGCGCCTCGCCGGCTACGGCCGGCTGGTGCGCGACTTCGACGCCGCCGAGGTCACGATCGTGCCGTGGCCCGTCGCCGGCCCGCGTCTGCTCGTCCCTGGCACCGGCGCCGAAGGCGGGATCGTCGAGGGCGCCTTCGAGATGGCGCGGACCGGCGAGCGGCTGTGGGCGATGAACCACGCCGTCGGGCGGCGCTACCTCACCGGGTGGTTCGCCGATCCAGCCGACGCCCGCGATGACCGCGCGCCGACCGACACCTCACGCGTCTTCACCTTCGAAGCCAACTACCACCCCGACGGCGGGCAGGTGTTCTTCCCGCGCGCGCGCCGTCCCTTCGTGGCGCTGCTCGCCAGGCCCGGCGACGACGTCACGCCCGACGACTTCGTCGCGTTCGCCTTCGATGGCTCGTGCGGGGTCCACATCGACCCCGGCGTGTGGCACCAGCCGCTCTTCCCCGTCGGCGAGCGCCTCACCTTCGACGACAAGCAAGGCCGCGTCCACGCCTGCGTGAGCGTGAGCTTCGTCGCCGAGTTCGGCGTCTACCTGTCGGTGCCGCTGGCGCCGTCCGGCTAGGCCCGGACGTCGACGCGTCGCGCTCGCGTCCCCGCGGTCCGACGACACTCGCGGACGTGACGCCCCCCGCGAAGCGGCCCGACGGGTGGATCGGTTCGGAGGGACGGCCTCTGGCCGTCCGCAAGCGGCGGCCCGCCGGAGGCGGGCCCTCCGAGCCAGATCGGGGTCTGGAACAGACCCCCGCTCAAGGCTCGAAGAGGTCCGCCATGTTGGCCTTGCCCTGCGCGCGGCCGAGGCGCGGTAGCCCGTAGATGTCCTCGATCGTGGCGAGGAAGTTGTCGTGGTCGTAGGCGATCGGCGACGTGTAGCCGCGCTTCGAGTACGGCGAGATGGCGAGGAACAGAATGTCGTGGAACCACAGGTCACCCTCGTCGAAGGTGATGAAGATGACCCCGCCGTCCTGCCACTGGGCGCTGCCCATGATGTGATCGACGACCTTGCCGAGGAAGTAGTCGCCCTCGGACACGGGCCCGTCGTGCATGTTGTAGATCTGGTCGGGCGTGATCCAGTAGTAGTGCATCGCCCGCTGGCCGAGATCCCAGTAGAAGTCTCCACTCGGCGTCGGGTCGTTGGGAGATCCCAGGAAGTCGCCGAACGGGTGGATGCGGTTCACGCACACCGGGATGGCGTCGGGATCGAGCGGGCGGCCGAACTCGTCACGCTCACCGTACGGATCGGTCTGGGTGCCGAACACGTCCTGGAAATAGAGGAACGGCACGTGCCGCGACACGTAGTGCCCCGAGTTGTTCATGGTGCACGGTCCGAGCTTGCTGCCGGGGGTCGAATCCTGGGTGTACGCGCGCCATTCGATGCCCGCGGCTTCGAGCTGGCCGCCCAGGCTCGGCTCGGGGAAGAGCCGGTTGGGATTGGTGTTCAGGAGGTCGGACGCGGGCTCGTCGCGCACCGTCCAGGAGGCGTGCTGGTCGTTGCAGCCGCACGCCATCTCGATGTAGTTGGGTAGCGACGGGTGGCCGATGTCGGTGTAATTGCCGGCGCTCGCCCACTGCGACGCGAGCGCTCGGAAGTTCACCGCATCGGCGTGGTTGAGCATGTACCAGTCGCTGTGGTTCTCGAACACGATCGTCCACACGCCGGTGAAGGCGGGCAGCCCGCTGCGACCGACCGCGGGGTTGGCGTCGCCGCCGCCGCTGCATCCAGCCAACACCGAGAGCACGGCGAGGACCAGCGACGACGGGTGAAGAGCCGAAGGCCGTGGGATTCGCATGATCCATCCGAGTCTGGACCGAACTCGGTGACGATCGAGTGACGCCGAGGTCGAGATTCGTGGCGGTGGACGATGGTGCTCGCGCTCCGGCGAGCGGCAGCTGTCCGGCCACGACGCCGCCGTGGTCCTGGAGAGCGCGCCGCGCGACGTTCGATGCGCGATCTCGCCGGCTCGGACGAGCGCGAGTGTCCACGAGGCCGCCCCCCGCGTGTGGCGGCGACCTGGCGAGGCTGGGCCCGACGGCCACCGATGAACGTCACCAAGGCGGCGGTGATCCGTCGTCGAGACGACATCGGCGATCGGCTCCATCCGGGTGCGGGTCCGGGCGCGGCTCGGTACCCGCGCGCCAGGAACGCGCGAAGGGGAAACCGATGGGCATCGTAGAAGCCACCGAACGATACGAGCGCTGGCTCGCCGCGCACGTGCGGATCGACCCCGCAGGGCTGAAGCGCAAGCATCACCGCATGGCGAGCGGCGCCTTCCCCTTCTTGCGCGCGACGTTCTTCCGTTGGGCGCAGCTCTGGGCACGTGAGGCACCCGACGAGTCCAGTGCTCCCCACGTGATCTCCGTCGGCGACCTCCACATCGAGAACTTCGGCACCTGGCGCGACGCCGACGGCCGGCTGGCATGGGGCATCAACGACTTCGACGAAGCGCACCCGCTGCCCTGGACCCACGATCTGGCGCGCCTCGCGACCAGCGCGCTGCTGGCGATCGACGACGGCCATCTGCAGGTCGAGCCGCGCGAAGCGTGCGCCGCGATCGTGCACGGCTACGCCGCCGGCCTGAGCAGCGGCGGCCGACCGCTGGTGCTCGCCGAGGGCAACGCCTGGCTCCGCGGCCTGGCGGCGCGCCAGGCCCGCGACGCGGCGCGCTACTGGCGCAAGCTCTCGTCGCTTCCCAACGCTTCACCGGCACAGGCGCGAGCCGTGGTCGCCGTCCTCGGCGAGGCCTTGCCCGCGGGCGCGCAGGACATGCGCGTCGCCACTCGCCGGGCCGGGCTCGGCAGCCTTGGGCGGCCGCGCTACGTGGCGATCGCGACGTGGGCCGGCGGGATGGTCGCGCGGGAAGCGAAGCCAGTCGTACCTTCGGCGGTGGTCTGGGCGTCGGGCCACTCGCGCGGCCGCACCTACGCCAAGCACCTCGTCGCGCACGCGGTGCGCGCCGCGGACCCGACCCTCCAGGTGGCAGGGGCGTGGATCGTGCGGCGTCTCGCCGCCGACTGCCAGAAGATCGACCTCGCGAGGCTGCCGCGACGCCGCGACGAGTATCGGCTGCTCACCGCGATGGGCTTCGAGACCGCCAACGTCCACCTGGCGAGCGCCAGCGCGGTTCGGCGCGCGCTGGGAGACCTCGAGGAACGCAAGAGCGCTTGGCTGTGGAAGCTCGCCAAGCGCATGGCCGCGAACGCGCGCCACGACTGGAAGTCGTGGAAGCGCGAGCTACGCGCGCAGTCCTGAATCCCGCCGCGAACCGCACCACGCGGTCCAGTCCCCCCGGGTCGACTCCTCCATCACCGTGACGGACTCTCGCAGCCAGTGCGGCGGGAGGGCGTCGAGCGCCGCGAGCAGCTCGGCGCCCGAGCGCGTCGCCAGATGGAGGTTTCCCGCCTCGAAGCCCATCGCGCCGAGCAGACGAGCGTCGTGGCGTCCGGAGGGCAGCGAGCCGAGGTCGAGCCGCGCGCAATCCGGTGCGACCCGCCGAACGAGCCAACCGTCGGGCGTGACCACGATCGACGGGTCGTCGGCGCGCGCCGGCGCGGTCCGCAGCGTGCCCACGAGCTCGGCCACCGGCCGCGTGTTTCGCGTCGTCCAGGCGGCAGTCGACGGCGCCACCAGGCTCGCTTCACGGCCGACCAGCGATCCGCGCCACGCTCCCCACACCACGAAGGAGGGCCGCCCGAGCCTGCCGACGGCGCCGAGCCGATGGCCGAAGCCGATGATCTGCGCCTCCCGAGGAAGCGCGCGGAGGAGCGCCGCGCGCGGCGCGGCCGGAACGTCGGCGCGGGCCACCAGCACCGCGCCCTCGACCGCGCGCCAGAAGCGGCCCGCGAACCGGGTGCTCTCGTGAACCAGCGCGGCCAGATGCTCCTGGCGCTCGCCGAGCACCAGCGGATCGCCGCCGGACTCCAGCGCGGCCCGGTAGCCATCGAGGAGCACCGCGAGGGCGTTCTCCGGCTCGAGCGAGACGTCGCCGGCGTCGATCGCGAGCTTCACGCTCACTCCGAGCCGGATCAGGTCGTGAGTGAACGGCAACCGCCCGGCTTCGCCGAGCTCGTACACTCCCCACACGAGGCGCGCCTCCGAGTCGCGCCAGGTGCCGAACGCGTCGACGTGCAGGTCGCCGACGGCGACCACGCGCGGCGTCTTGGCTGCCGCCGCGCACGCGGTCGGCCAGACCTGGCACCAGCGGTGGTAGGTGGCCCGGAAGAAGTGCGCTACCGAGTCGCGCATCAAGCCATGCTTGACCTCGAGATCGTCGGCGACGAGGGCGTCATGGCGGGCCAGCCAGCTCTCGAACTTGGCGGTCGATTCGACGATGTCCACGGTGCGCTCGGCGAGGTCGAGCGCGCCGCGTGCCACGATCCGTGCGCGCCGGCCCGACCGAGCCCGGCGTTGTATTCCGCGCGCGGAACCTTCACGTGACGCCCGGGTGTCAGCGGCGCGACACGCGCGCGATTCGTGGCGCGGCCGCTCCCCTGAGGCGGGCGCTCCTCAGCGCTGCCGCGCTCGCGCGCCCGGCCCGTGGACGGTCCCGCCCGATCGTGATCGGTCGGGTGACGGCTCTGGTCGGTCGTCGTCCCTGCCGACGTCGAGCGAGCGCGCCCTGGCGCGCAGCGCCTGGCGGGCGTTGCGGTAGCTCAGCACCGGCACGTAGAGCCGGATCCGCGCGCTCTCGAACGAGCGCACGCAGCTCTCGAACTGCTCGACGACGACGTCGTCGCTGAGCGCCTCGGCGAATTCGGCCTCGAGCCGCGCGAGCTCCGCCGACAGTGCCCGCTCCAATCGCACCAGCCCGCCGTCGTCGCGCCGGGGTCCACGGGAGTCCGGCGCCGCCTCGATCGGATCCCTCGGCGAGCCCAGGTTCGGGGGACCACTCCTGCTGGTTTCGGTCATGTCAGCGCTCCGTGGCCCTCACTCGTCGAGCAACCGAGAGGCCAGATGTCGAACCGCGAGCTCGAAGGCGTTTCCGTTCCCCGCGTCCTGAGGACACCACGTCCGCCGAACGCGGCGCCACCGGATGGTGACCCACCGTCAACCCACCAGCGCCGAGAGCCGGAGCGGACGAAGCATCGAGCGCTTCTTGTTCTGGTGGGCCTCCATGCGCCGCAGGATGTCGGCGAGGACCCGCACCGCTTCCAGCAGGTGAGGTCCCTTGTT
>CAYMQR010000216.1:0-8314 GCA_964392195.1 uncultured bacterium
GTGACCGACGGCGGTGGCGCGGTGATCGTGACGAGCCTCGAGCGGGCCCGGGACCTGAAGCAACCGGCGGTGGTGATCGCGGGCGGCGGCCAGGAGCACGGCGCCGAGATGATCTTCCCCGCGCCGCAGCGCAACCAGGCTCCGTCCGGCGCGGGGGCCGCGCGCGCCGCGTTCGGGATGGCCGGCGTGCTGCCGCACGACGTCGACGTGGCGCTCCTCTACGACGGCTTCACGCCGCTCGTCATGCACGAGCTCGAGGCGTTCGGGTTCGCGAGGCTAGGCGAGGTCGGCCCCTGCGTCGCGACCGGCGCGCTCCGCTTGAGCGGCGAGCTGCCCACCAACACCCACGGCGGACTCCTCTCCGAGGGCCACCTGTTCGGCGTCGGCCACATCGCCGAGGGCATGCGTCAGATCCGCCGCAGCGCGGGCGAGCGTCAGGTGAAGGACGCCGAGGTGGCGTTCGTCACCGGCTTCGGCGGCGCCCCCCACGAGGCCCCACCCACGCTCAGCTACACCACCCTCGTCCTCACCCCGGATCAGCGGTGATCGAGCCACGATATCCGGACGCGCCGTCGTGGCGGCGCGAGAGCACCGGGCGACCTGGCGGTCGCCCCTACACCGGCGGTGCCGCGACGCGCGACGACGACGGGATCCGTCGCAATCCATGTAGGGGCGGGCGCCAGCCCGCCCGCAGCGTCGGAGCCAAGCACCACGCCGGGCGACCGACCCGTCGCCCCTCGAGGACCTGACCATGTTCACCATCGACAAGCCGCTTCCCTCGCCCACCGAGGACACCGAGGGCTACTGGGACGCCACCCGCGAGGGAAAGCTGGTGGTCTCCACGTGCGCGAGCTGCTCGCACCGCTTCATGCCGCCGGCGAAGATCTGCCCGCAGTGCCTCTCGAGCGAGGTGAGCTTCCAGCCCGTGAGCGGGCGTGGGCGGGTGTTCTCGTGGATCGTCGTCCACCGCCCCCAGCATCCCGCGTTCCTCGAGGACGCGCCCTACAACGTGGTGATCGTCGAGCTCGACGAGGGCCCGCGCATGCACGGGCGCCTCGTCCCCGAGACCGACCTCACGACCGTGTCGGTCGGCCTGCCCGTCGAGGTCACGTTCCAGAAGATCAACGACCAGATCACCCTGCCGATGTTCAGGGCGGCGACTGGTACGTGAGGAGACCCGAGCCCATGGACTTCAACTTCACGCCCGAGCAGGAAGCCTACCGGCAGATGATCCGCGCCTTCGTGAAGCGCGAGACGTCACCCGAGCTGGACCGCGAGATCGAGGAGAACGAGCGCTTTCCCGAGGAGCTGATGCCGAAGCTCGCCGCGACCGGCATCTACGGCGTGTGCTTCCCCGAGGAGTACGGCGGCACCGGCGGGAACGCCATCGACTTCGCCCTCACGGTCGAGGAGCTCGCCTACGGCAGCGAGGCCGCGGCGGCGTGTTACCTGCTGCCGGTCTTCTTCGCCGGGCAGATGATCCTGCTCAACGGCAGCGAGGAGCAGAAGAAGAAGTACCTGCCTCGGATCATCGCCGGGAAGCTCAAGGGCTGCTTCGCGCTCACCGAGCCGGGCGCCGGCTCGGACGCGGCGGCGATCGTGACCAAGGGCGTGGCCGACGGGCCCGATCATTTCGTGATCAACGGCTACAAGCACTACATCTCGGGCGCGGACGTCGCCGACTACATCATGACGTGCACCCGCACGGACTCGGACCGTTACAACGGCATCACCATCTTCATGGTGGACCGCAAGGCGCCCGGGGTCTCGATCCGCAAGGTGCCCAAGCTCGGTTCGCGCTGCATGAGCCTGTGCGAGATCACCTACGAGAACGTACGGGTGCCGAAGGACATGATCATCGGCGGCCCCGAGGCGCTCGACCGCGGCTGGTACCAGATGATGTCGAGCCTCGACATGGAGCGGATCATGGTCGCGGCCTCGCACGTCGCTCTGGCCCAGAAGGCCTACGAGCAGGCGCTCGACCACGCCAAGGTGCGCGAGCAGTTCGGCCGCGTGATCTCCAAGTTCCAGGCCATCCAGTGGCAGCTCGTGAACATGGCGATCGAGATCGAGGCCGGCCGCAACCTCGTCTACAAGGCGGCGTGGAAGGCGGCCTCGGGTGACCGCATGTCGATGGACGGCTCGATCGCCAAGGTGTTCTGCACCGAGATGGCGGCGCGCGTGACCCAGTCGGCGATGCAGGTGGTGGGCGGCCAGAGCTACCTGATGGAGTCCGACCTGCAGCGCTGGACGCGCATGGCGCTGCTCGGCCCGATCGGCATGGGCACCAACAACATCCAGCGCATGATCATCGCCACGGCGCTCGGGCTGGTGTGATCCGGAGGGCCGCGCTCCCACGCGGCCGCCGACCCAATCGGTCTCGACGCAAGCACGGACCGGCGGGAGCCGGTCCCTCCGACGCGAGGGGGAACACGTGGGTTGCATGGACGGGAAGGTCGCCATCGTCACGGGCGGTGGCCGGGGTATCGGACGCGAGGAGTGCCTGCTGCTCGCCGCCGAGGGCGCCAAGGTCGTGGTCAACGACTTCGGCGGCGCCATGGACGGCAGCGGCGGCGACACCACGCCGGCTCAGGAGGTGGTCGAACTGATCCGCTCGCGGGGCGGACAGGCGATCGCCAACGCCGAGAACGTCACCTCGTTCGACGGCGCGAAGCGGATCGTCGACGCGGCGGTGAACGAGTTCGGGCGCCTCGACGCGCTCGTCAACAACGCCGGCATCGTGCGCGACCGGATGATCTACAACATGACCGAGGACGAGTTCGACTCGGTCGTCGCGGTGCATCTCAAGGGCCACTTCAACTGCGCGCGCTGGGCCAGCAACCACTGGCGCGACGAGTTCAAGAAGGGCCACACCGAGGCGCGCCACATCGTGAACACCACGAGCGGCGCGGGGCTCATCGGCAACCGCGGCCAGACCAGCTACGCGGCGGCCAAGGCCGGGATCGCGATGATCACCCGGGTGTGGGCGATGGACCTGGAGGCCTACAACGTCAAGGTCAACGCGATCGCCCCGCTCGCGCGCACCCGCATCACCGAGGCGACGTTCGGCAACTTCGAGTCCGATGACGGCGGCTTCGACATCATGTCGCCCGCCAACATCGCGCCGCTCGCGGTCTACCTCGCCTCCGACCTCTCGAACGGGATCTCGGGCGAGGTGTTCGGCATCCGCGGCGGCGACCTCGATCGCTACCTGACCTGGAGCAATCCCAAGGCGATCAACAAGGATGGACGGTGGTCGCCCGCCGAGATCGCGAGCCGGATCGGGGAGCTCTTCTGAACCCTCCGGGCGGGCTCGCGCCCGCCCCTATGCGCAACCGAGGTCGTCCATGCCGAAACGCGAGCTGATAGGCAAAGAAACCGAAGCGACCACCGTCACCATCAACCCGGAATCGAGCAAGGCGTTCGCGAAGGTGGTCGGCGAGCTGGATCCGCTCTACCACGACGAGAGCGCGGCGCGCGCCGCCGGCTACGCCAACGTGCTCGCGCCGCCCACCTACCCGATCGCGTTCATGGCCGAGTCCATGAACCCCGAGCTCTTCTTCGAGCTCGAGCTCAACCTGCCGTCGATCGTCCACGGCGAGCAGGAGTTCCTCTACTTCCAGCCGATCGTGACGGGAGTAGAGCTGACCATGAAGGGGCGGATCGCCGACATGTGGGAGAAGACCGGCAAGAGCGGCACCCTCGACTTCGTGGTCATGGAGGCCGAAGCCAGCGACCAGCAGGGCAAGCCGGTCTACACCTCGCGCATCACACTGATCTCCAAGCGCGCCACCGAGTGAGCACCGAGGACCCCATGAGCAACTACCGAGTCGGAGACGAGCTTCCCCCGATGGTCGCGGGCGAGGTCACCCGCGAGCTGATCACCGCCTATTCGCAGGTCTCGCTGGACCCCAACCCGATGCACACCGACGAGGAGCTCGCGCAGGCGATGGGCTACCCCACGGTGTACGCGCAGGGGATGCTCGGCATGGCGATGCTGGCGCGCCACCTCGGCCAGATCAGCGGGACGGGCAAGCTCAAGCGCATCAAGTGCCGCTTCAAGACCATGACCTGGCCCGGCGAGACGATCACCTGCCGCGCCACCGTCACCGCCGTCGAGGACCGCGACGGCAAGCAGCTCGTCACCGTCGACATCCGCACCGAGAACCAGAGCGGCGAGCCCAAGGTCCTCGGCGAAGCGGCGTTCGAGGCGTGATCGTGGAGCCTGTTCACGAGCCCTGGAGGGTCGCGCTCCGTCGCGACCGCGAGCTCGAAAATGCTCGATCCCTGCGGCCGCGAGGGACCGCGGCCCTCCACCGCGGAACACACGCGTCCCTCGCCCAACCGGAGACCCCATGTTCCCCGTAGACCGACGCCGTGAGCCCGTGATCGTGGGCTACGTCCGCACTCCGTTCGGACGCGCCGACAAGAAGAAGGGCCACCTCCGCAACCAGCGCTCCGACGACCTCGCGATCCACCTGCTCAAGGCGCTCGTCGAGCGCACCGGCGTCCCGGCGAGAGACGTGGACGAGGTGATCCTCGGCGCCGTCGAGCTGGTCGGCGAGCAGGCCCACCCGGCGCGCAACGTCGGCTACCTCGCCGATTTCCCGGTCGAGGTCACGGGCCTCACCGTGGAGCGCGCGTGCGTCACGCCGATGTCGGCGATCCACATCGCCGCGATGAGCGTCGTCTCCAACATGGGCGAGTGCTACATCGCCGGCGGGCTCGACAGCATGACCCACCTCGCCATCCCGGTGATGCGCGCCGACATGGACATCTTCGAGGTGATCAACGAGCCCGGCACGCTGATGTCCACGCAGAACCCCAATCCCAAGCTCTTCGACAAGGTGAACCCCATGGAGCTGACCGGCGGTGTGGCCGCCGAGCGCATGGCGGAGCTCTACGGACTCTCGCGCGAGGAGATGGACCGCTGGGCGCACATGAGCCACGTGCGCGCCGTGCGCGCTCAGGAGGCGGGTCGCTTCAAGGACGAGATCGTGCCGATCGAGGGCCACCTCGACGACGGCACGCCGTTCCTGATGGACCGCGACCAGTGCCCGCGCGCCAACTCGAGCTACGAGAAGATCGCGAGCCTACCCACGCCGTTCCAGTTCGAGGGCGGCCGCGTCACCGCGGCCGCCGCCTCGGGCCAGGCCGACGGCGCCGCGGTGGTCATGGTGATGGCGCGCGAGAACGCCGAGAAGCGCGGGCTGACGCCGCTCTGCACGATCCGCGGCATCGGGGTCGCGGGCTGCGACCCCACCAACCTCGTCTACTCCGCGGTCCCCGCGTCGAAGAAGGTCCTCGCCAAGACCGGCGTCCGCGCCGACCAGCTCGACGTGATCGAGGTCAACGAGGCGTTCGCGTGCGCGCCCATCATGGTGATGAAGGAGCTCGGAATCACCGACGTCGAGCGCGTCAACCCGAACGGTGGCGGCTGCGCCCTCGGCCATCCGGTGGGCGCGACCGGCGCGCGGCTCGTGGGCCACATCGCCCACGAGGTGAGGCGGCGCGGCGGACGCTACGGGCTCGCCGCGATCTGCGGCGGCTTCGGCCAGGGCGGTGCGACGCTGATCGAGGTGGAACCATGACGAAGCGCGCCGGTTCGTTCCTGGTGCTCATAGCGGCGCTCGCCGCCGCTCCCGCGTTCGCCGAGGAACCCGTGCCCGCGGAGGTACCCGCCGAGGTGCCCGCCGGACCCGACCTCGGCGATCCCAACCCCACCCTCGAGATCAACCCCGAGGTCAGCTTCTACACCGGCGACGCGATGCGCTCGTTCATCGCCGGCGGCGCGAGCGTGACCTACAGGTTCACGCGCGCGTGGTGGGCGTCGGCCGAGGTGCTCTTCGGCAGCGCCATGATCGACCCGGTGTCGTCGCTCGAGGCCGAGGACGGCGACTCGTTCCTGGTCGTGAACGCGGCGCTGGTGTGGAACGTGCCGCTTCGCATGGGGCTCGACGACGACTCCTGGTACGCCGACATGTACACGTCGGTGGGACCGGCCTGGTTCGACGTCGGCCCCAACGACGCGATCGGCGGCTTCATCGGCGGCGGCATGACGATCCACACGCCGCTCGAGTGGCTGGGCTTGCGCGCCGACGTGAAGAACTTCTTCTACTCGCTGCCCAACCACGGCGGGCAGGACTTCAACTCCGACCTCGAGATCGCGCTCGGCCCGGTGCTCCAGCTCTGACCGCGGCACGTCGTCCGCCGCCGAGGTGCCGCTCATGTACCAGGGCATCCCCGCCGTCGACGCCGACGGCCACGTGATCGAGCCGATCGACCTCTGGGAGCGCTACATCGACGCTCCCTTCCGCGACCAGGCCCCGCGCTGCCGCGGCGCCATCAGCGTCGAGGTGTGCGGCCACCGCATGCCGGACGTGGTGGGCTGGAGGGAGAGCTACGACGATCCCAGGCAGCACACCCAGGAGCGCTTCCGCTTCGCCGCCGAGCGCGGCTACGACGCGCCGAGCCAGCTCGAGGCCATGGACATCGAGGGCTTCGACATGGCGGTGCTCTACCCGTCGCGCGGCCTCTTCGCCGCCTCCGCCGACGGCATCCCGGGGCCGCTCTCGGGCGCGATCTGCCGCGCCTACAACCGCTGGCTCGCCGAGTTCTGCGCCCACGACCCGAAGCGCCTGATGGGCGCCGCGATGGTCGCGCTGCACGACCCCGCCGTCGCGGTGCAGGAGGCCGTGCACGCCATCGAGGAGCTCGGCCTGCGCTCGATCTTCCTGCGCCCCAACCCGGTCAACGGCAAGACCATCGACCATCGCGACTTCGACGAGCTCTACGCCGAGGCCGAGCGGATGGGCGTGCCGATCGCGACCCACGAGGGCGCAGGCGTCCACCTCGACGAGTACGGCCGCACCCGCTACGACAAGCTCTTCAAGATCCACATGGTGAGCCACGCGGTGGAGGCGATGGGCGCCTGCATGGACCTGATCGTGGGCGGAGTGCTGGCGCGCCACCCGCGCCTCAACTGTGTCTTCCTCGAGGCCTCGTGCGGGTGGGCGCCGTGGTGGCTCGAGCGCATGGACGAGCACTTCGAGGGCTACCACGGCAAGCGCGAGTGCCCCGACCTCACGATGCTGCCGAGCGAGTACTTCCGCCGCCAGTGCTACGTGGCCGCGGAGGTGGACGAGCGCGCCGCCAGATACGTGGTCGACGCGTTCGGCGACGACAACCTGGTGATGGGCAGCGACTACCCCCACGGCGACGGCAGCTTCCCCACCGCGCTCCGCGACTTCGTCGCGGTCAACACGCTCTCCGAGCACGCCAAGCGCAAGGCGCTTTGGGAGAACCCGGTCCGCCTCTACAACCTCCACGCGGAGGCGGCGGCGCTCGGCAAGCCCGTTCCCGTGGTGCGCTCGTGACGGCCCCCGCTCGACCGCCATCGCTCTCATGAACCTCGGCGTCATCGGGCTCGGCCACATCGGCGGAGCGATCGCGGCCAACCTGCTCACCGAGGGCCACGCTGTCGCGGTCTTCGATCGCGACGAGGCGCGCGTGGCCGAGTTGGTCGCGACCGGCGCCCGCGCCGCGAGCGATCCCGTAGCGCTCGCCGCCGCGGCGGAGGTCACGCTCCTCTCGCTGCCGACGCCCGCCATCGTCGATGCCGTCGCTGCCGAGTGGCAGCGCGGCGCGGCGCCGGGTGCGACGCTGATCGAGCTATCGACCAACTCCCCCACCGCGGTGCGCGCCCTCGGCGCACGCCTCGAAGCCACCGGCCACCACCTCCTCGAGGCGCCGCTCACGGGCGGCGCGCCGGGTGCCCGGGCGCGCAAGCTGGTCTTCTTCGTGGGCGGCGACGACGCGGCGGTGGCACGCGGACGGCCGATCCTGGAGCGCCTCGGCCGCGCCACCTTCCACGTCGGCCCGCTCGGCGCCGGCAACACCGCCAAGCTCGTCAACAGCCTGATCGCGTTCACCACCACCTGGGTATCGCTCGAGGGGCTCTCGATCGCCGCCAAGGCCGGGATCGAGCTCGCCACCATGATCGACGCGATCCGTACCGGCGGCGCCAGCAACTTCTACGTCGACAAGGTGGTCGACGGGCTCGACCAGCGCGGGCGCCCGGTCCAGTTCGCGATCGAGCTCGCCGCCAAGGACGCCCGGCTGGTCACCGAGCTCGCCGCCGCGCTCGACCTCCCGGCTCCGCTCGCCGGCACGATCGCCGCCAACCTCGCCGCCGCCGCGGCGGGCGGCCTCGGCGCCCACGACTGGTCCGATCTCGTCGAGTGGATCGAGCGCCAGGGCCAGGTGGCGCTCCGGCTGCGCCCGTAGCGGCCCCGCGGTGGACCGCACGCAGGTG
>CAYMQR010000217.1:0-8302 GCA_964392195.1 uncultured bacterium
GCCCCGGACGTAGACCAGGGTGTTGGCCGTGCCGAGGTCGATGGCGAGATCTTGCGAGAACGCGTTGAGCAGCCGTCTCAGCATGCGGTTCGGCGTACCGGCGAACCGGTGACCGCTGTAGTTCCGGGGACGGGGTTGAGCGCTGCGGTGGCGGACCGGCGACGATCGGCGAGCAAGACGATCGTGACGGGCCCGCGGCGCATCGATGGGGAGAGAGGTCGGACGCGCGCGGAGAGTATCAGACGGCCTCCCCACCTTCAACGCGGTTTTCCCGCGCGATTCGCAGGTTTTCCGGGCGCCCGCCGGTCATGCGCGAGTTCCTTGCCAGGGGTTTTCGCGCACGACTAATCTCCGCGGCTGCTCCGCTGACACCCCGCGAAAGGGATCGCCTTGCTCGACTATTTCCGCAAGCACGCCAAGTCGCGTGCGGTGAAGGCCTTCTACATCGTCATCTCGCTGACCTTCATCGCCGGCTTCGGCGGGCTGCTGCGTACGTCCTCGTGCGACGGCGAGCCCACCGATCCGAACACGGTGGCGACGGTCGCCGGCAAGCCGATCCACCTGCGCGAGGTCCAGACCGCGGCCGATCGCCTGCGGGAGCGGATCGAGGCCAGATGGGCGGCAACGTCGATCCGAAGATGCTCAAGATGTTCCGCATCCAGAGCCAGGCCGTCGAGCAGCTCGTCGACGAGGCCCTGCTGCTCGAGGGCGCGCGGCAGGCGAAGATCCGGATCTCCGACGAGGAGGTCGTCAAGGCGATCCGGGAGAGCCGGTTCTTCGCGCGCGACGACGGCACCTTCTCCGCCGAGAAGTACCACTCCCTCCTCAAGTCCAACGGCTACAGCCCCGCCGCCTACGAAGAGGACGAGCGGCGACGGCTCTCGCTGATGCGGTTCCAGGACCTGGCGCTGGCGACCGCGATCGTCAGCGACGCGGCCGCGGAGGAGCGCTACCGCATCCAGAACGAGCGGGTCGAGCTCGGCTACCTGTCCTTCGACCCGGCGAAGCTCGAGGAGGGCATCGCGGACCCGGACGCCGCGGCGCTGCAGTCCTTCTTCGACGGGCACCGTGACCAGTTCAGGGCTCCCGCGCGCGTCAAGGTGGCCTTCGTCACGATCGATCCCAAGGCCATCGAGCCCGACGTCAAGATCGAGGAGGACGACGTCCGCGCCCGCTACGAGCGCGACTCGAAGCGCTACGAGCAGCCCGAGACCGTGAGCGCGCGCCACATCCTCGTCGCGGTCGAGCCCGAGGCGAACGAGGAGGAGGTCGAGCTCGCGAAGGCCAAGGCCGAGGACATCCTCGCCCGCCTCAAGGCCGGCGGCGACTTCGCCGAGGAGGCCAAGCGCAGCTCGGACGATCCCAGCAACAAGGACCGCGGCGGCGACCTCGGCTCGTTCCCCAAGGGACGCATGGCCAAGCCCTTCGAGGACGCGGCGTTCGGCGCGACGGTCGGCGAGCTGGTCGGTCCGGTTCGGACCCAGTTCGGCTTCCACGTCATCCGCGTCGACCGACACGATCCGGGCCGCACCATCCCGCTCGACGAGGTCGAGGAGGCCATCCGCCGCACGCTCGTGACCGAGAAGGCGCTCAAGCTCGCCGAGGCGCGCGCCAACTCGCTGCGCAAGGAGATCCTCGAGCGCGGCACGGGCGCCGACTGGAAAGCGATCGCCGAGGAGAAGAAGCTCACCTCCGGCGAGGGTGGGCCGGCGGCCGCTGGTGAGCCCATCGACGGCGCTCGTCAGCTCACCGACGCCGCCCTCAAGCTGAAGGCGGGCGAGTGGACCGAGCCGGTGCGCACCGGGAAAGGCATCCAGCTCGCCAAGGTCCTCGAGCGCGAAGAGGAGCGTCCCCAGACGCTCGACGAGGCCAGGGACGCGGTCGTCAAGGCCTACAAGAGGGACCAGGCGATCGCCTCGGCGCGCGCCAGCGCCGAGAGCGCGCGGCAGAAGCTCGGGTCCGGGACGCCGATCGAGACCGTGGCCGGCGAGCTCGGCCTGACCGCCCAGACCACCGGCCCCATGCCGCTCACCTCGCCCTCCATCCCCGGGCTCGGTGCCGACCCGACGCTCGTGAGCGAGGCGCAGAAGCTCGACGAGTCGCACCGGATCGCCACGCAGCCGGTGGACGCGGGCGGCAAGATCGTCGTGCTGACCTTCGGCAAGCGCTCGCTGGCCGACGGCGGCGACGCCACCAAGCGCAAGGAAGGCGTCGAGGCCACGAAGCGGCAGATGGAAGCCGAGCAGCAGCAGCTCGTCCATCAGGCGCTCGTCGAGCGCCTCAAGACCCAGATCCAGGTGTCGTACAACGCGGAGCTGATGAAGCAGCTCGCCGAGGACTGACGCCCCGCGGCCGCGCCGCGGAGCCGCCCGTCAAGCGAGCTCGGCTTCGAGCTCGACGCCGCCGGGAACCAGCACGGCGGCTACGAGCCTGTTGCGCGTTGCGCTTCGCGTCGCGCCAGGCTCCTAGCCTCACGCCTTTTCCGGGGTCTGTTCCAGCCCCCCGCCCCGAAAGAGGCGTGACTGTTTCGGGGCCCCAACCCCCCAAGCCGGCTCGGCCTCGCTCAGGGGCCGAAGGCCCCGTGAACTCGCCTGTGGCGAGGCGAGTGCCTGTTGCGCTCTCAATGCGCAACAGGCACCTAGGCAGGGACCGGCGGACAGCACCCGGAAGCCGTGGCTGCTGCCGGGGCCAGGACCCACCGCGCTGCGGGCCGAACGGCGGCTGCCGATCGGCGCCACGAACCGCTCAGGGAGCGCCCTGGGGAGCGACCCCGAAACGGTAGCGAACGGTGCTGACCACCGAGAAATCCGGGGACGCACCGTTGACGAGCCCCTCGACGAAGCCGGCGTCCACGCTCCACCCGGAATCGGGCGGCTCCCATCGCAGGCCGAGAGTGAGCTCGGACGAATCGCTTCCGAGCACGTCGAGCGGAGTTCCGCCGTACGGCGCCTGGCGATAGTCGACCTGCGCGATCACACCCCAGGCATCCGCGAACGCGTACCCGAGCGCCCCGAGCGCGTTCACCGCCACGCGGGTGTCGAAGCCGTCGAGGCCCTCCGGGAGCCCGCCGGGCACGACCAGCCCGAACGCGATCGAGAGCCGGAAGTCGCCCAGCGAACGGCCGGCTTCCAGCTCGGCCCCGAAATCCACCGCGCCGTTGCCGTGGGCGAGGCTCGCATCCCCGGTGGGGACCTCGAGGGCTCCCGACACCGAGAGGTCGGGCGCCCAGCCGTCGCGATCCTCGGCGAGCAGGCGATAACGCCCGCCGAGGACCAGGTCGCCGATACCGAGGTGGCCCGAGTCGGGCTCGAACCGCCGGCCGTCCGGCGAGACGACCTCGAACGCGTAGACGTTCTGCCCGCGTTCCTTGCGTTGCGGCGACGGCGTGCCGACGGCCCGGTCGATGGCGTCCACGACCGAGTCGAGCACACCGTCGTAGTAGACGATGAGCGGCAGCGCGACCTCGAGCGAGACGTCCTCGACCGGCGCCCATGCGCCGCCGAGGTCGAAGCGTGCGCCCTCGACGTCGAGGGCGACCGTCGCGCCACCGCGCTGCTGGTCCGAGACCGCGGCGAAGTACGCGGCGCGGATGGACGGCGTGACGCTACCGGCGGGGACCGCCTCGAGCGGGCCGCGATCGGACCACTGGAACAGGATCTGGCGGGGCGGCGTCAGGTCGATCGCGGCGATCGGATCCGCCGGCGCGGCGCCTCCCGGCGAAGGCGTCGAGACCGCGAGCGCCGCGACGAACGCCCACGGTGCGCACCGGCGGAGCCCGGAGCTGCCGGCGCGGCTACCGCGCGCGCCACGACTCGTCGACGGCCGGGGCACCGAACGCCGCGTGCCTCAGAGCGCCTTCTGGAACAGCGCCTCGATCTGACCGCGGGGCGCCATCCCGACGTGCTGCGCGACGACCTCGCCGCCCTTGTAGAGGATCAGCGTCGGGATCCCGCGCACGCCGAACCGCACGGCGATGTTGGGGCTATCGTCGACGTTGAGCTTCGCGACCTGGACCTGTCCCTGGTACTTCTCCGCGGCCTCCTCGAGGAGCGGCGCGATCTGGCGGCACGGCCCGCACCACTCGGCCCAGAAGTCGACCACGACCGGCACGGCGCTCTGCAGCACCTTGGAATCGAAATCCTGCTCGCCGACGTGAATGATGCGCTCGCTCGCCATGTGGTCGCGCTCCTTGGCCCGGCCCGTCCGGCCCCTCGCACGGAGGCCCGGCCGCCACGCGGGCCGGCAACATAAGGATGCCCCCCGGACCCGTCAAATCCCGGCCGCTCGACCGGGAAACCGGGGGAGCGCCAGCTTGGCGACCCCCGCCCCGTTGGCTAACGTACCGCGCCCATGAGCGGCTCGACGGACGCAGCGCGACGCGACGAGGCCGAGCGGGTGCTGTCGGCCTTCGCGGAGGGGGCCCGGCTGCGCGTCGCGTTCGCCGAGCAGGCGAGCGAGCGGATCGTCGCGGCCGCGCGCACCGTGAGCGAGTGCTTCGAGCGCGGCGGCAAGCTCCTGCTGTTCGGTAACGGCGGTAGCGCCTCGGATGCGCAGCACATCGCCGCCGAGTTCGTGAACCGGTTCGTGGAGGAGCGGCGCGCGCTTCCCGCGCTGGCGCTCACCACCGACACCTCCGCCCTCACCAGCATCGCCAACGATCGCTCCTACGACGAGGTCTTCTCCCGCCAGGTCGAAGCCTGGGGGCGCGCGGGCGACGTCGCGATCGCGATCAGCACCTCGGGAAACTCCCCATCGGTGCTGCGCGCCGTCGACGTCTGCAAGGCCCGAGGCATCACCACCATCGGCCTGACCGGCGGCGGCGGTGGTCGGCTCGCGCCGCGGGTCGATCTCTCGATCGACGTCACCGGGACTCGCAACACCGCGCGGATCCAGGAGATCCACATCACCGTGGGCCACGTCCTCTGCGAGCTGGTCGACGCGGCGCTGGCCAGCGCGCGCTGACCGCCGTCGCGCGCTCCTCACCCGATCGCCGCCACCGCCCCGCTCCGCACATGTCGATCCGCACCGTCTCCCTCGGCGACCGCGCCAGCAAGGTCCACGTCGCGGACTTCGGCCGCCCGCATCGTCCGGGCGGGACCGTCGCCGAGTTCCTCGCCTCGCTACCCAACTTCCTGGCGGCGAGCCAGCTCCTCGAGCTCGCCGATCGGATCGTGGCGGCGCGGCGCGCCGGCCGCCCGGTGATCGTGGGCATGGGCGCGCACGTCATCAAGGTCGGCCTCAGCCCGGTGCTGATCGACCTGATGGAGCGCGGTGTGGTCACGGCGCTGGCGCTCAACGGCGCCGGGATCGTCCACGACTACGAGATCGCCCTCGCCGGCCGGACCAGCGAGGACGTGGACGCGGCGCTGCCCGACGGCAGCTTCGGCGTGACCGCGGAGACCGGCACCTTCCTCAACGAGGCGATGCGCCGCGGCCACGCGGCGGGCCTCGGGCTCGGCGAGGCGGTCGCGGCCGCGATGCGCGAGACGACGCTCGCCCATCCCGAGCTGAGCCTGCTGCTGCGAGCCTCCGGGCTGGGCGTCCCCGTGACCGTTCACGTCGCGGTCGGGACCGACGTCGTCCACATCCACCCGAGCGCCGACGGCGCGGCGATCGGCGCCACGGCGCTGGTCGACTTCCGTCGCTTCTGCCGCTCCGTCGAAGGGCTGGAAGGCGGCGTGTACGTCAACATCGGCTCGGCCGTGATCCTGCCGGAGGTGTTCCTCAAGGCGGTCACGCTGGCGCGCAACCAGGGACACCCGCTTCACGACCTGACGACCGCCGACCTCGACTTCAAGTCGCACTACCGTCCGCTCACCAACGTGGTGCGGCGACCGCCTCAGCCCGACGGCCGCGGCTTCCACCTGACCGGCCACCACGAGATCAACGTGCCGCTGCTGGCGGCGGCGATCGTGGAACGCCTGGGCCCTTGAGGCCCCGTGGCGCCGGCCCGACCGCCCTCCCCGAATCCCGCCATGCCGTCCCCGCTCGTCACGCTGACCACGGACTTCGGCACCCTCGACCCGTACGTCGCCCAGATGAAGGGCGTGCTGGTGACGCTGCTTCCCGGAGTGCAGATCCACGACCTGTCGCACGCCATCCCGCCCGGTGACGTGCGCGCGGGCGCGCTCTTCGTGGAGGCGGCCGTTCCGCGCTTCCCGGCGGACGCGGTGCACGTGGTGGTCGTCGATCCGGGAGTCGGCGGACGACGGCGGCCGATGGCGCTCAGGACCTCGATCGGTACGCTGGTCGGCCCGGACAACGGGCTCTTCTCGGCCTTCCTGGGCCGCACCGAGGCGCGCGCCGTGGTGCTCGACCGGCGCGAGCACTGGGCCGCCACCGTGAGCCACACGTTCCACGGCCGCGACGTGTTCGCTCCGGTCGCGGCCCGCCTCGCGTCCGGCGTGCCCATCGAGGAGGTCGGCTCGCCGCTCGCCGACCCGATCCGCCTCCACCAGCCGCGCCCGCTGCCGGTCCACGACGGCATCGACGGCGAGGTGGTCCACGTCGACCACTTCGGGAATCTGGTGACCAACATCCCCGCCGAGCTGGTGTCGGATGCGAACGGCGCCGCTTCGCCGGTGGAAGCCGAGTGGCGCGGCCACCGCATCCGCGGGCCCTACCCGTCCTACGATTCGGTGCCCGAAGGGGCGCCGTTGATCGTGATCGGCAGCACCGGGCGGGTCGAGATCTCGGTCAATCGGGGTCGCGCGGACGCGATCCTCGGCGGCGGAGTCGGCAGCCGGGTACGGCTGCGGCGCGTGTCCGCACAGGCGCGCGGCCATGGAAGCTGACACCGCGGAGGGGACCGCAGGCGTCGCCGCCGAGGGCGCCCCCGCCCGCCCGCCGCGGCCGCGCTGGGCCCTCCATCTGGCGCTCTACCTCGCCACGTTCGGCACGACGTACCTCGCCGGAAGCTGGCCCTACGCCATCACCCTGATGACGATCCTCACGTTCCACGAAGCGGGGCACTACCTCGCCGCGCGGCGCTACCGTATCCCGGCGAGCCTTCCCTTCTTCGTGCCGTTCCCGTTCTCGGTGTTCGGGACGATGGGCGCGGTGATCGCGATGCCGGCGCGCATCCCGGATCGGCGGGCCCTCCTGGACGTCGGGGCGGCCGGGCCGATCGCGGGCTTCGCCATCGCGCTGCCGGCGCTGATCCTCGGCACCCGCCTCAGCCACGTCGCGACCGTGCCCTCGGTGACCGGCGACCTCGTCTTCGGCGACAACCTCGTCGTGAAGCTCGTCGGCTGGCTCTTCGGCCCGGCCAACCCTCACGACGACGTGCTGGTGCTCCACCCGATCGGCTTCGCGGGCTACGTGGGCTGCCTGGTCACGGCGTTCAACCTGATCCCGGTCGGCCAGCTCGACGGCGGCCACGTGCTGCACGCCTGGCTCGGCCGCCGGCCGGTGCGTCCGCTCCTCGAGCTGGCATCCCGTCTCGCCACGCTCGCGACCTCGCCCGAGCCCGCACCCGGCTCGCGCGCGCTCGGGCCGGCGCGGCGCGCGGCGCTCACGGCGTTCGCGCGGCTGGCCGGCTTCGCCGGCGGCTCGCTCCCGCGGTGCGTCGGTATCGCGGTCGTCGCGGCGCTGGTGGTGCTGGGCCTCGCGTCCGGATGGAGCGGCTGGCTCGTGTGGGCGGGGATCCTGGTAATGCTCGGCGTCGACCACCCGCCCACCACCGAGGAGTGGCTGGGGCTCGACCGCAGGCGTGCGCTGGTCGCGGCCGCATGCGCCGTGATCCTGGTGCTCACGTTCATCCCCGTTCCGGCGCGTGTCATCCCGTGAGCACGAGAGCCCTCACCGCCGGCACCCACGTCGCGATCTTCGGCGCGCTCCACCGCGTGATGGCCGCCGAGCAGTCGCTGTGCGCCGCGCGGGCCCGTCATCGGCTCATGCCCACGCCGCGGCCGCTGACCTCGGCGTGCGGTCTCGCCATCGTGTTCCCGGCGGAGGAGCTCGGACGGGTGCGACGCGCCCTCGATCCCGGTCCCCGGCCGGCGGAGCTGTGGCGCTCCGACGGCCACCGCTACGAGCGAGCCGCCCTCGCCGCCTCACCGGCCGAGTCGGGCCCGGAGGATCCGTGAACGTCGCGGTCGGCGCCGCTCTCGTCGAGCTCACCCGCGGCGACATCACCCGCGAGTCGACCGACGCGATCGTCAACGCGGCGAACTACTCGCTGCTCGGCGGCGGCGGCGTGGACGGCGCGATCCACGCCGCCGGTGGCCCAGAGATCCTGGAGGCGTGCAAGCGCGTCCGCGCCACGCTCGGCACCTGCCCCACCGGCCACGCGGTGATCACC
>CAYMQR010000218.1:0-8283 GCA_964392195.1 uncultured bacterium
CACCGGCGCGCCGTCGCGGACGGCGTAGACCGTGTCGGGTGCGAGGTGGGCGGGGATCTTGGTCGCGAGCCCGGCCGGGTCCTCGATCCAGCGGGTGCGGTTCGGCACCTCGCGCCCCGCCGCGATCCTCACGCCCGAGCCGAGGAACGCCCGGTGACCGACGGCGATCCCGAGCAGCAGGTGGTGGCTCGGCACGACGCGTCCGTCGACTCGCACCGGGACCGGACCGGTGAAGCTGGTGTCGAACTGCCACGCGCCGGAGGCGAAGTACGCCTCGCGGCCGAGGACCGCCATCTGCACGCCGGGGAAGCTCGACTCCGCGCCGCGCATCAGCACGGAGAAGCTCGCGATGCCGTTCCACGAGATGCGCGCGTCGCGGCCGATCACGCTCCACTGGACCCGGGCGTGCTGGCCGATGCGCGCGCCGTCGCCCAGGATCGAGCCGCGCACCACCGCGCCGGCGTCGACGACCACGCCGTCGCCGAGCACGCAGCCCTCGACGGTCGCGGTGGGGTGGATGAAGCAGCGCCGCCCGCGATGCACGAAGGTCCCGAGCACCCGGCGTGGCGTCCACGGGAAGGCGCGGAGCAGCCGCCACGCGAGCCAGGCCCAGCCGCGTGGCTCGCGGACCCGGCCGAGCGCCTCGCCGAGCCCGCCGACCAGGTTGGCGAGCAGCACGTGGACCCAGTGCCGGACGTGGAAGACGTAGCGCGGCGTGAGGCCCATCGGGACGCGCTCGCCGATCGCGAAGGGAGGCGCGCTGGTGGGCTGGACGCGCTCGGCGGGGTCGAGGACGAGCGGCACGAAGCGGTCGAGGTCGGCGGGGTCGAAACGGCCGTCCCGTGACCAGAACACGTCGTAGAGGTGGGCGGTCCGACCCTCGACGTCGGCGGTGCGCAGCTTCATGAACGGCGACGTGAAGCGGACGAAGGCACAGTCGGGGAGCGCGAGGACGCGGTCGGTCGCACCGCCGCGAGCCGCCGCCACGAACGCCCGCACCGCCTGCGCGCCGAACACCACGTCGCCGCCGACGATCAGCGCCGGCGCGCCGCCCGGGATCGCCGCGGCGTCGGCGACCTCGCTGACCTCGAAGCCGGCCTCGGTGAGGACCTTGCGGCGCCACTCGCCGATGGGGCGGGCGAACACCTCGAGGGCGTCGGCCGGCTCGTTCCAGGGCGCGACCGGTTCGGTCCGCGAAAGCACGTACGCTCGCATGGTGAGGCCCGCCTCGCGCCACCACCCGCGGCGCCGCGGTGATTTACCGAAGTGTCCCTTTCCGCGCAAGCCGTGAGGCGCCGCGGCGCGCCGAACCGCACCGGAAAAGGGCGCCCAACGCAGCCTCTGGGCGGGCGAAATTAGCCACTTTTCGCGCGCAAAGACCTTGAGGCGGCGTGTTCAGCTCCAGCTTTACAAAAACTGTAAAGCATCAGCTAGACGATTTTGTATAGCAACTGCTCTACAGATGGGCCGCTTTGACGGGGTTTTCGCGTGCCTGGTAGCTTCGCGCGCCGGCGCCGCCCGGGCGCCCCGCGAGGCGTTTTCCCGCATCCCCGAGGGCCCCACCGTGACGAACCGCGCCTACATCCTCGAGAGCGACCGCACGATCGCGCCGTTCGGCGATCGGGTGTCGCAGGTGTGGCTCGGCGACCGCCGGCTTGCCGCCCACCAGGACCGCGCGCTCGGCGAGCTCGGCTTCGAGGTGCGGCGCGTGCGGTCCCTCGGTGAGATCGCGGAGCCCGAGTACCTGCTGCTCCTGGACCACGTGTTCGCCTCGACCGGCGTGATGCGCCGCGCCGTCGAGGGCGCGCGCGCCGCGAGCGGAACCTCGGTGCTCGCCATCCCGCGCGGACCGCTGGTCGAGTTCACCCACCGGATGCAGGACCTTCGCGTCGAGAAGGACTTCCGCTATCCGTCGGGCGAGCGCGCGACGTACGGGGTCTTCTTCGTGCGCGGGCCCGCGGCGAGCGTGGAGGCGCTCTTCGAGGGCGCGCGGCGCGAGGTGGTCGAGCTCCGCGAGCGGTCGTTCCCGATCGACCTCGGCGCGATGGGCGCCCGCGGCCGCACCATGAACGTGCCGCTCTCGAGCGGCGTGGTGATGCACCTCTGCCACTGGGTCCACGTGTGGCAGGCGAACGTGTTCGCGATCGGGCTCACCTGGGCGCGCGAGGCGAGCCGCCGCAAGCTGTGGCTCGCGTGGATCGCAGTGCGCTCGCTGTTGGCGACCAGCCGCGGGCGTCTCGCCTACGGCTTCCTCGGCCGGCTCAACGTGATCGGCAAGGGCGCGCTGATCCACCCGAGCGCGATCGTCGAGGGCTGCATCGTCGGCCCGGGCGCGCACGTGGGCGCGGGTGCGCAGGTGCGGTTCTCGGTGCTCGGCGCGGGTGCCTCGATCGGCGAGCAGGCGATCGTCAACGGCTCGGTCGTCGGCGACAAGACCATCATCGCCCAGCAGGCGATCCTCAACCTGTCCGCGATCTACCCCGAGAGCTTCGTCAAGACGATCCAGGGCGGCCTGGTCGGCAGCGAGTCGTTCGTCGGTGGGCGGGTGCGCTTCTACGACCTCAAGCTCGAGGGGACGATCGAGGTCGACCACCAGGGCCAGCTCGCCGACACCGGCCTCAACTTCCTCGCCGGCTGCGTCGGCCACCGCGCCTCGATCTCGGGGCCGGTTTGGTTCTATCCGGGCCGCTCCATCCCCAACGGCTACCGCATCATCCAGCACCCCAAGCAGGTGGTGGGGCGGATCCCGGAGGGGCTCTCGACCAGCGAGTTCCTGGTCAACCAGGGCGGCCGCCTCATCACGGTCGCCGAGGCGCGAGCGTCGGCGGCGCGCCCGGCCAAGCCCAAGGAGTGAGCGCGCCGGGGTGAGGCGCGCGCTGACGAGCGGGACGCGCCGCTCGTCTCGCTCACTCCTCGGTCTTCGCCGGGGGCGGGCGCGGCACCACGCGCGTGGTGCGATCCGGGTTGAACCTCCGCCGCACCGGCTCGGGTGTCTCGGGCGGCGCGACGCTGTCGAACGACAGCAAGGCCGCGAGCACCGCGAGGCAGTAGAGCGCACCGAGGAAGCCGGTCAGGAAGGCGTTGCCGATCACGCGCAGCAGCGCCACGCCGACCAACCCGCTGCCGACCAGGAACGCGAGCGCTCCGAGGACGCGGGTCGAGCGCCGGTAGCGCGACCACACCACCAACAGCCCGCCCCACGCTCCGAGCGCGATCCCGCCCAGCAGCAGGGCGACCGGGTACCAGGCATTGGAAGTGGTGCTCATGGCCGCGCGCCGGGGGCGACATCATCGTCTGGTCCGGCACGGACTGGAAGGTGTCCCGGTCGGCGACCGCCTCGGGGCGGCTCCTCGGAACGAGCGTGCGGTCACGCGGGAGGTGTATCGTCGAGGGGTTGCACCGGCGCGGTCCCGTCGGCCCGCGTCGCCACCTGGAGATCCAGACTCATGCGGCGAGCCTTCCCCCTCCGAGCTCTCTCGATCGTGCTCACCCTCGTCCCGGCCCTGCTGGTGGCCGCGCCGGCCGCCGCTGGCTACATCGATCACATGAGCGACCCGAACGACATCGGACGCAACAAGGTGCCGCGAACCGGGACCCCGCGGGTGCTGGTGATCCGCGTCGAGATCGGCACGCCGCCCGACTGGAGCGAGGTCGTGCACTTCTACGACCCGGCCAACGAGGTGGACGGGTTCACCCGCTACTGGCAGGTGCAGTCGCTCGGCGCCTACCGTCCCGAGGCCGAGCTCGCGCCGGTGGTGCACTACGACACCTGCCCGATGCCCGCGCCCCACGACGACTGCGTCATCGACCGCGGCGACGTCACCGCGCTCGAGCCCGCGCTCGAGATGCTGCGCGACGCGCTGAGGCGGGCGCACGACGAGCTCGGTGTCGACTTCAGCCGCTACGACCAGAACGCCGACGGCTGGACCGACGGCGTCGCGGCCATCATCAACACCGACGTGGGCGGCATCGCGCTGCCGGTCGCCGAGCTCTCCGAGACGTTCCCCGGCTTCACTCCCGCCGACTTCACGTTCGACGGCGTGCGCGTGAACGCGGTGGCGGTGGCGAAGCGCAGCGACACCCGCAACTACCTCCACGAGTTCGGGCACCTGCTCGGCTTCGACGACATGTACAACGAGAGCGCCCTCGACATCAGCTACCCCGACTTCGGCTGGGAGCCGAACCCGGGTAGCGCGTGGTCGCGGATGGGCAGCGGCTACGGCCGCTACACCAGCCTGAACGCTGTCGACCGCGTGAAGGCCGGATGGGCGACGGTGGTGCCGGTGACCTCGTCGCTGCCCGCGGCGGTGGTGCCGCCGGTCCTGGAGAGCGGGGTCGTGTACCAGGTCGGCTCGGGGAACGAGTACTTCCTCATCGAGAATCGCCGGCCATCCACCCTCGCGGACCCGTGGTATCCGTGGGACTCCGACATTCCCGGGCGCGGCGGGCTCGCGGTCTACCGGGTCTCCGAGACCCGCAAGCCCAACCCCGCGCTCACGATCATCCCGCGCCTCCTCGAGTGCCCGAACTGCAACGAGTTCGGCCCCTTCATCTTCTTCGAGCAGGCCGACGGGCTGTTCGAGTACCAGAGCGAGGCCGGCTTCGATCACGAGAAGGACGAGGCCGACCTCTTCCAGACCGGCGACGAGCTGTTGCCGCGTCCCGACAATACGCTGCCGCTGGCGCGAACCAACCTGGTGTTGCGCTCCAACTACCTGTCCGGCGCCGTGACGGGTGGCGCGGTGCGGAACGTCGACTCGGACGCCTCGTACCCGGACGTGGTGGCCACGTTCGATCCGTTCACGCCGCCGTTGTGTGGGAGGATCCCCACCTCGTCCGGCGGTGGGCTCGCGGCCGTGCTGCCGATCGTCGTCGCGCTCGCCGCGGTGCGGTCGATGGCCGGCCGCAGGGGCGCCCGGCCCGCCGAAGGCGCGTGAGCGGACGGCTGCGGCTCGGCACGCGGATGTGGGTGGTATCCTCTCGCGCCGCCCGCCCTCCGAACCGCCCCGACCTCCGTTGATCGAATCCCCGGACCGCGCCGACCCCACCCGCCCGTCCTCCCGGCCCCTCTCGAGCCTCGCCGCGGTCCTCCCGGCGCGCAACGAGGAAGGGAACATCGAGGCCGCGGTCCTCGACGCGTGGCGCGAGGCGACGCGGCTCGCCGAGCGGGTCGAGATCATCGTCGTCGACGACGGCTCCGAGGACCGGACCGCCGCGCTCGTCGAGGCGATGAAGGCGCGCGTGCCGGAGCTGCGGTTGGTCCGCCACGGCGTTTCGCGAGGCTACGGAGCCGCGGTCCGCAGCGGCTTCGCGGCGGCGACGACGGAGTGGCTCTTCTTCACCGACGCCGACCGCCAGTTCGACGTCGGCGAGCTCCCGCGCCTGGTCGCGCTGAGCGGCGACCACGACGTCGTCGCGGGCATCCGCGCCCGTCGCCGCGACCCGGTGCACCGCCGTGTCATGGCCGGGCTGTGGAACCGCCTCATCGGCCTGACGCTCGGCGTGAGGCTCCGCGATCTGAACTGCGCGTTCAAGCTGCTGCGCGCCGAGATCGTGCGCGGCCTCGAGCTCTCCGCGGACGGCTCGGCGTTCGGCGCCGAGCTGGCGCTCGCCCTCGAGCAGCGGGGCGCGCGGATCGCCCAGCTCCCCGTGTCGCACCGCCCGCGCACCTGGGGACGTCAGACCGGGGGCGACCCGGCGGTGATCCTGCGCGCGCTCGCCGAGTACGGGCGGCTGTTCGCGCGCTTCCGCGGGCGCCGGGGGGCGATGGCCACCAGCGGCGGCGTGGACGGGCCACCCCGAGCCAGCGGCGGCGAGGCGCGCTAGTCTCCGCGGATTTCCCATCACATCTCGTCGCCGCGTCACGGCGACCTCAATCCTGCGAGGGTGCACATGAAGGAACGCACGCTGTCGATCATCAAGCCGGACGCCGTCGAGAAGAACAAGATCGGCGCGATCCTCTCCAAGTTCGAGGACGCCGGCCTGCGCATCGTCGCCGCCAAGCGGCTCCACCTCACCCAGGCGCAGGCGGGGGCCTTCTACGCGGTCCACAAGGAGCGTCCCTTCTACGCCAGCCTGTGCGAGTTCATGACCTCGGGCCCGGTGCTGGTGAGCGTCCTCGAGGGCGAGGGGGCGATCGCCCGGAACCGCGAGCTGATGGGCGCCACTGACCCCGCGAAGGCCGCCGAGGGCACGATCCGCAAGCTCTACGCCACCAACATCGAGCGCAACGCCGTTCACGGCTCGGACGCCCCCGAGACCGCGCGCGTCGAGATCGCGTTCTTCTTCAACGGCCTCGAGCTGCCGCCGATGGACTGAAGGACCGCGCGGCGCGACACCATCAAGCTATTTGCTTGATGGTGTCGCGAGCGGGTGGTAGCGTGTCGAAAGCCGCAGCGCCGAACCGGAGAGTGACCCCATGACGAACCGCAGCCGACAGCGATGGATGGCCCTCGTGATGCTCGTGTCCTTCGCAGGCTGCGGTCCGAGCGTGAAGATCGTACAGCCCGCCGACGGCGAGGTCGTCGACTCGAGCAGCCTGGTCGCGCGGATGGACTTCAGCGCACCGGCGCGCACCTTCCAGGTGGTGCTCGACGGCTCGGACGTCTCGCGCGGTTTCTTCCTCACCGACTCGCAAGCCGCCGGCCAGATCACCGGCCTCACCAGCGGCGATCACGTGCTCTCGGTCTTCTACCTGGCCAAGACGGGCTTCGAGGACACCGACCAGGTGATCTTCTCGGTCTCGGCGCCGGTGAACCTGGAATCGATCAGCGCCAGTCCGCTCACGCTGGACCTGACCGTCGGTGGATCCGTGTCACTGACGATCACGGGCCACAAGTCGGACGGCTCGACCGAGGACCTCACTTCCGATCCGAACACGCTCTACGGCTCCAGCGACACGGGGATCGTCACGGTTTCCGAGGCCGGTTCCGTGACCGCCGTCGCGGCCGGCACGGCGACGATCGGCGTCGCGTTCGACGGCGTCTCGACGACCATCCCCGTCACCGTCACCGCCGCGGCCGGCTGAAGCCGCCCGCCTCGCGCGAGCCGCACGTCGCACCGCGGGGCGCCGCGACCGCGGCCCGCGCCCGTCGTTCGCCAGACCACCCGATGGACGGGCCTCGGCACGCTGACCTCGCGACGCCCACGGGCAAGCGGGTCTCGGTCACGATCGCGAGCGACGCGGCTCACGGCGGCGCGTTCGCCGCGCGCCGGATCGCCGACCTGCTCCATGCGGTGATCGGCCGTCCGCCGGTGCTGGGGCTCGCGACCGGGCGCAGCGTCACACCCATCTACGCCGCGCTGGTCGAAGCCTTCCGTCGCCACGAGCTCGACGCCTCCCGGATCCAGACGTTCAACCTCGACGAGTACCTCGGCCTCGACGCCGACCACCCGGCGAGCTTCCGACGCTTCATGCGGGAGCAGCTCTTCGGGCCCGCGGGGATCCCGCCCGAGTCATGCCACTTCCCTCAGGCGCGCGCGGGCGGTGACGGCGCGGTCGACATCGCATACGAGGACGCGATCCGCGCCGCCGGGGGGATCGACCTGCAGCTCCTCGGCATCGGGGTGAACGGCCACGTGGCGTTCAACGAGCCCGGTTCCGCGCGCGAAACGCGCACCCGCCGCGTGAAGCTCGCCGCCGAGACCCTGCGCGAGAACTCCGCCGCCTTCGAGGGACTCGGTCCGATGCCTGGCGAGGCCGTGACGATGGGGATCGCGACGATCCTCGAGACCCGCCACGTGATGCTCGTCGCGTGGGGCGCGAGCAAGGCGGCACCGCTCGCTCGCGCATTCCTCGGCCCCGTCACGAGCGCTTGTCCGGCGTCGTTTCTCCAGGAGCATCCGGGCACCGTGGAGGTGATCGTCGACGGTGAGGCCGCGAGTGACCTCGCCGCCGCGCTCCCGTGACGATCGGCGCCGCGCTTCCCCCGCGCTACACTCCACCGTCCCATGAGCAGCTCGACGGGAACCGCGTTCCGGATCACGACGTTCGGCGAGAGCCACGGCCCCGCCCTCGGCGTGGTCGTGGACGGCTGCCCGCCGCGTTTGCCGCTGACGTGCGACGAGATCCAGCGTGACCTCGATCGGCGGCGCCCCGGCCAGAGCCGCCTCACCACGCCACGGGGCGAGCCGGATCAGGTCGAGATCCTCTCCGGCCTGTCGCGCGACGGGCTCACCCTCGGAACCCCGATCGGACTCTTGATCCGGAACCAGGACGCGCGCGGCGGCGACTATCGCGAGATGGACGAGATGTATCGTCCCTCGCACGCCGACTACACCTAC
>CAYMQR010000219.1:0-8265 GCA_964392195.1 uncultured bacterium
TCGCGCGCCTCGCTGGCGCGCCGCAGCGGCGGTAACCCCCTGCTGCTCCTCGAGCTCGCCAACGCCCGCGCCGCCGGGCACGACCTCCCCGAGCGGGGCCGCGGCGTCACGGCGCTCACCGACCGCATCCGCGCGCTGGCACCCGCCGACCGCGCGTGCCTCGCCGCGCTCGCCGTCCTCGACGACGCGGCGAGCGCCATCGAGCTCGGCTTCGTCCTCGGCGGCACTCCGGCCGAGGTGCACGTGCGGCTGCGCCAGCTCGAGGGCCGTGGCCTGGTCCACCCGGCGGGCGAGGACGGCGCGCGCTGGCTCCCCACCCACGGCCTCGCCGCCGAGGCCGCGCTGACCACCGCGCCCGAGAACGATCGCGCGATCTGGCACCGGCGCACGGCCGAGGCGCGCGAGAGCGGCTGCCTGCGCGCCGACCCGGTCGCGCTCGCCCGCGACTGGCTGCGTGCCCGCGAGGCGCGCCGCGCCGTGGCCACCCTCGGCGACGGCTGGCAGGGCCTCGCCCGCGACGGCCGCCTCCACCTCGCGGCGCCGCTCTTGGTCGAGGCCGTCGAGGCGCTCACGCCCGCCGCGCTCGATGCCGCCGAGTGGCTGTTCCTGGCGCGCGCCCTGGAGCAGGTCGGTGAGCCCGAGGCGGCCCTCGACTGCGTCGGCCGCGCGGAGCGGGCCGCGGACGGCACCCATCCCTCGCCGCTCACCGGCTCGGCGGAGGTGGCGCTGGTGCGCGCCACGGCGCTGCGCGCGCTGGGCCGGGTGCCGGACGCCGTCGCGGCGCTCGATCGGGTGGCGGCTGCGAGCGTCACCACGCCCGCGGTCGTAGAGATGCGGATGCGCCTCTCGACCCTCGCCGGACGTCCGCTCGACGCGCTCGCCGCCGCGAGCGGGAGCGATCGCGACCCGGCGGCCGCGGAGGCGCTCGCCGTGCAGGTCGGATACGCCCACCTCGCGCTCGCCCAGAACGACGCGGCGAGCGCCTCGTTCCGGCGCGCGCTCGCGTCCCTCGACCCGTCGATCTCCTCGGCGCGCGCCGCGCGTGCGCTCGCGGCGAGCGGCCTCGGCGTGCTCGCCATGCACACCGGCGACCACGCCGCCGCCGTGGGCCACTTCCGCGACGCGCTCACCGTGTCGGCCGGCGCGTCGAGCGTGCGCGAGCGCGCCGCGTTCCGCCTCAACCTGGCGGCCGCGATGCACGGCCTCGGCGAGCTCCTGCCCGCGCTCTCCGAATACGCGGAGGCCGCCGAGGAGCTGCGCGCCGCGGGTGCCTGGCGCGAGCTCGCGCACGCGCTGGCGGTGCGCGCCAGCCTGCTCGCGTTCCTGGGTGAGCTGCGCGGCGCGCGCGTGCTGGCGAGCGAGGCGTGCGAGGTGCTGCCGTCGGGCGCCGACGCCCAGGCCAGCATCGTGCCGTGGCTGGTCGCCGCCGAGTGCGCGCGCGAGGACGGCGACGCCGACCACGCCGAGCGCGCGGCCCGGATCGTGATCGAGCGCGCCGCGCCGCGCTCGCGCGAGCGCGCCCTCGGGCAGCTCGTGCTGGGCGAGGCCGCGCGCCGCCGCGGCGACGGCCCCGCCGCGCTGGCCGCGCTCGGCGAGGCGCTCGCCCTCGCCGCCAGCCTCGACGCGCGCGACATCCTGGCGCGCGCGTTCCTCGCGCGTGGCCGCGTCGGCGCGCGCTCGCGCTCCGAGCGCGAGGCCGACCTCTCCCTCGCGCTCACCACCTTCACCGAGGCCGGCGAGCGCATCGGCCGCGCCGAGTCGGCGCTCGCGCTGGTCGCCCTCGTCGAGGACCGCCCCGAGCAAGCGGCGCGCGCCGCCGAGCTGCGCACCCTCGCGCACCGCGAGATCCGCGAGCAGGCGCGCCGCGTCCCCGACCGCTACCGGCCGCTCTTCCTGCGCTCGCGCGGCTTCGACGCGCGCGTCCTCGAGGACGCCGACGACGCCGGCGGCACCAACGCCGCGCCCGCCGCGCGCGGCGCCGGCGGTGGTCCCGCCGCGAGCGCGCGCGCGACGCGCTCGGCCAACCGCACGCTCCTCGACGCGCGCCTCATGCGGGTGCTCGAGATCAACCGGCGCCTCGCCAGCGAGCGCGATCGCCAGCGCCTCCTCGAGCGCATCCTCGACAGCGCCATCGAGCTCGCCGAGGCCGAGCGCGGCTTCCTGGTGGTGAGCGACGGGACCACCGTCGAGATCCCGGTGGCGCGCAACCTCGACCGCGAGACCCTCGGCCGCCCCGGCCACCTCATCAGCCGCACCATCGCCGAGGGCGTGCTCGCGCGCGGCGAGACCTTCGACACGCCGGACGCGATGGCCGACGCGCGCCTCGCCAGCGCCGGCAGCGTCCACGACCTGCGGGTGCGCTCGGTGCTGTGCGTGCCGTGCCGCGGCAACAAGGGCGTGGTGGGCGCGCTCTACCTCGACCACCGCTTCTGGGCGGACGCCTTCGGCCCCGACGACCGGGTGCTGATCGAGGCCCTCGCCGACCAGGCCGCGATCGCGCTCGAGAACGCGCGCCTCGCCGACGAGCTCAAGCGCCGCAACGGCGAGCTCGAGAGCGCGCAGCGCGAGCTCGAGGCCACCAACCGCGAGCTCGCCCGCGAGGCGCAGGCGCAGCGCGCGCGGGTCGCGGCGTTCGAGGAGAAGCTCGAGCACGCCCAGCGCGAGAACGCCCTGCGCTACCGCTACGACCGGATCGTGGGCCGCTCGCCCGCGATGCTCGACGCGCTCAAGCTGGTCGACCGCGTCACCGACACCGACTCGACGGTGCTGGTCTACGGCGAGAGCGGCACCGGCAAGGAACTGATCGCGCGCGCCATCCACTACAACGGCCCGCGCGCTCGCGCGCCGTTCGTGTCGATCAACTGCGGCGCGCTCCCCGAGACGCTCCTCGAGGCGACGCTCTTCGGCCACCGCAAGGGCGCCTTCACCGGCGCCACCGAGACCCGCACCGGCCTCTTCGAGGAGGCCAACGGCGGCACGCTGTTCCTCGACGAGGTCGGCGACATGAGCCCGACCATGCAGGTGCGGCTGTTGCGCGCCCTCCAGGAAGGCGAGATCCGCGCCGTCGGCGGCGACCGGCCGATCCGGGTGGACGTGCGGATCGTCGCCGCGACCCACCGCGACCTGCGCGAGGAGGTCGCGAAGGGAGCGTTCCGCCAGGACCTCCTCTACCGCCTCGAGGTGATCGTCCTTCACCTGCCGCCGCTGCGCGAGCGCCGCGAGGACATCCCGCTCCTCGCCGAGCACCTGCTGCGCGAGGCCGCCGAGCGCGAGGGCGAGCGCGCGCCGGCGCTCGCGCGCGGCGCGCTCGAGCTGCTCGTCACCCACGAATGGCGCGGCAACGTGCGCGAGCTCGCGAGCGTCCTCGAGACCGCGCGCATCCTGTCGAGCGGCGAGGTGATCCAGGCCGGCGACCTGGCCGCCAGCCCGGCGTTCCGGATGGTGGCGCCGCAGGCGGGCGGCGCCGGCGCGGACGGCTCGCGCGCGGTGGCGGCGAGCGGGGACTTCCGCGAACAGGTCCAGGGGTTCGAGCGTAAGGTCCTGAGCGACGCCCTCGGACGCGCCGACGGCAACATGAGCCGCGCCGCGCGCGAGCTGGGCATGGACCGCGCGCAGATGTTCCGGCTCCTCAAGCGCTACGAGATCGGCAAGTCGCCCGCCACCCAGGGCGGCACGCGATCGAAGACCGGCGACGAACCGCGCACCTGGCAGATCTCCGGGCAAGCCCGGCGGGAGACGTGAACCCATGAGCAAGCGAAGCCACTGGAGATCGAGGTGGGCCGCGCCGCTGGCGCTGCTGTTCGCGTTCGCGGTGCGGTGCTCCGGCGGGAGCGCCGGGCTGCCGCCGATCCCGGTCACTCCGCTGCGCGTGATCCAGGCGGCGCAACCCGCCGACGGCAGCCTCGCTGGCGTCGCCGACCCACACCTGCAGGCCATCCCGGTGAGCGGCGCGGTGGTGTCCGGCACGATCGCGGCCAACGTCGCGATCGAGGTGCCGGTCGACCAGACGTATTTCCTCGAGGTCACCGACGGGCCTACGCCGTCGCGCGCAGGCGGCACCTTGGTGGGGAACGTGGTGTTCGCGTCGGGCGCCGACTCCCCCGACACCAGCGCCCTGTTCGTGGACGACGACGCCACGCCGATCGACCTCGGCGAGCTCCGCCTCGCGGCGGGGCGGATCTCGCCCACCACCAATCCCCTCGACTTCGTCGACGCCAACCAGAACGGCGTCCCCGACTCCCAGGAGCCGAACGTCGAGCCGCTGCGCGTGTTGCGCGTGGATCCCGCGGACGGTGAGAGCGGTGTGGACCGCGACGAGGAGATCGAGGTGCGGTTCTCGCTCGCCATCGACGGCGCGACCGTCAGCGACGGCTCGATCCGCCTCGAGGGCCCGAGCGGCGCAGTGGCGATCGTGATCCAGACCGAGAGCGAGGGCGACGACGACGCCGGGCGCATCGAGCTCACCGCGCGCGATCCGCTCGCGGCCAGCACGCGCTACACGGTGGTGGTGACGACCGGCGTCCGCTCGACCGACGGCCGCGCGCTCGGCGCCGAGTTCCGCAGCACCTTCGCGACCGGCGCGACCGGCGGAGGCGGTGGCTCGGACGACGGCAACGGCGGAGGGGGCGGCGGTGGTGGCGGAGGCTCGGACGACGGCTCCGCTGGGGGCGGCGGCTCGGATGACGGCTCCGACGACGGCGGCGGCGGTGGTGATGGTTCGGACGATGGCTCCGGCGGGAGCGGTGATGGTGGCGGCTCCGACGACGGCTCCGGCGGCGGCGGTGGTGGAGGCGGCTCCGACGATGGCTCGGGTGGCGGCGGAGGCGGTGGTGGTTCGGACGACGGCTCCGATGACGGCTCCGACGATGGCTCCGATGACGGCTCCGATGACGGCTCCGACGATGGCTCCGACGATGGCTCCGACGGTGGTGGTGGCGGCGGTTCCGACGATGGAAGTGACGACGACTGCCCACCCACGGACCCCGACTACCCGGACTGCTGAGGCGCCCTCTCCGGTGCAGGCGGCGGCTGCGACTGCGCTCCGCGCGCTGCGGTGAGCGAGCGGCGCGGCATCCGGGGGACGTCGCCCCGCTTCTCGTTTCGCCCCGAGCGCGGCGCGAACGAGCCCCGGGCCTGGCGCCCCGTCGCGCGTTTGCGGCGCCCGCCGCGCGGATGGGACAATCGAGGTCCAGCTCGCTTCACCCGCGGTGATCCGCCGCGCGCGGCGCCGACGTGCCGCGGCGCGGCTCGCCCACAGGGGAGACCTCGCCCATGTCCCGACCCCGCTCGCGCCGGCTCGGCGCCGCGTTGCTCGTCACCCTCGCCACCGTGTCGATCCCGGCGCTCGCGCGCGCCGCGTCGATGAAGGTGATGAGCTTCAACATCCGCTACGACGGCGGCGGCTTCTCGAGCCTCACCGAACCCACCGGCTGGCTCTACACCTGCGGGCCGCGCCGCGACCGCGTCGTCAACACCATCCTCGACGAGGCGCCCGACATCGTCGGCGTGCAGGAAGCGCTCTACAACCAGGTCCTCGACATCCAGGCCAAGCTCCCCGGCTACGGCTTCTACGGGGTCGGCCGCAACGACGGGAAGACCCTCGGCGAGTTCTCGGGCCTGTGGTACCGGTCGGACCGCTTCACGCGCTTCGACCAGGGGACGTTCTGGCTGAGCGACACGCCCGACGTGCCCGGCACGGTGTTCCCGTGCTCGGGCTCGATCCGCATCGCGAGCTGGATGAAGGTCCACGACGCCCAGAGCGGCGCCGACTACTTCGTCCTCGACACCCACTGGGACAACGCCTGCCAGACCTCGCGCGAGAAGTCCGCGGTGCTGGTGCGCCAGAAGATCAAGGACCTCTCGGGCGGGCTGCCGGTGATCGCCATGGGCGACCTCAACGCGGGCGAGTCGAGCGTCGCGGTGACGACGCTGCGCGGGCTGAGCGACCCGACCGGCTTCCAGCTCGGCGACAGCTATCGCGAGGTGTTCCCGGTCGCGGCGCCCGACGAGGCGACGTTCCACGACTTCACCGGTGACACGAGCGGCTCGCGGATCGACTTCCTGCTCCACACCGCCGACTTCGCGCCCACCGCCGCCGCGATCGTGCACACCGGGTTCTCGTGCGGCTACCCGTCGGACCACTTCCCGGTCACGGCGAGCTTCACCACGCCCGGCGCGCAGGGCGCGGACGAGGGTGCGAGCGCGGCACCCGCGCTGGTCGACCCGTGCATCCCCAACTGCACCGGCTGCGGCGCGAACGTCGCCCCCACGAGCCGCTCGGCGTCGTCACCCTGGGGCTGGCTCGCCGGCGCGGGTGGCGTCGCCGCGGTGCTCGGTACGCGCCTGCGCTCGGCGCGCCGCCGCGCCGTCGCCTCCTGAGCTCCACCGGACCCGCATCGAGCCCGATTCCGCCGAGGACCCCGCCGCCATGAACCGCCGCCGCGCTGCTTCGTTCGCCCTCGTCCTGCCTCTCCTGGTGGCGCTCGCCGGCTGCCACACCATCGCGTCGATCGAGCCGCCCGAGAGCTGCGTCGGCAACGTGGTGCGCATCCGCGGCGCCAACTTCGGCTTCAGCCAGGACGCAAGCCGGGTGTTCTTCGGTGACGTCGAGGCCACCGAGATCCGCGGCTGGAGCCAGGACGCGATCGACGTGGTGGTGCCGGCTGGCGCCGTGACCGCACCGGTGCGGGTGGAGGCGCTCGGCGAGACCCAGTCGTCGTCCGCCGACTTCGTGGTGACGAGCGGCGCCCTCGCCTGCCGCGGCTCGATGATCCCGGGCCCGAACGAATACGGCTACGACGCCGACCTCGAGTCGCTGGCGCGCAAGTACGACCGCCAGTTCCACGTCTTCAACGCGGCCCCCATGGCGATCAACGCCGACCTCAGCGTGGCGCTCGACCGCACCACCGACCGCGAGCTGATCCGCTCGTTCCTGCAGGAGACCGACGGCTGGGACTTCGAGAGCTACGCCGGCAAGTCGATCTACGACACCGTCACCGGGTGGGCGAAGACCGCGGGCCTCTACGCCGGCGTCGGCATCGCCGCCGACGCCTACCGCTACGGCGTGCTGCGCGACGAGGGCTACCCCCAGGGCGAGGTCGCGCGCGCCCGCCAGCACCTCGTCGCCGCCCTCGACGCGCTCCACCTCGCGGTCGACATCACCGGCGTCGACGGCGTGATCGCGCGCGGCTTCATCCGTCGCGACATCCCCGGCGACGGCGTGACCCAGCCCACCACACCGCTCTTCGACGAGGGCGGCAACCCGCTGCCGCCGGAGAAGGACAACGGCACCTGGCGCGAGGACAACTCGGGCGGGCGCTACCCCAACTACATCTGGGAAGACTCGTGCAGCCGCGACCAGTTCATCGGCTGGGCGGCGGCGATGGGCGCGGCGTGGGAGGTGATCGCCGCCGATCCCACGTTCAGCGACGAGGTCCGCACGCGGCTGCAGGCCGACGCGCTGGCGCTCGGCCGCATGCTCTCGACCGTCCAGGCGAGCGGCTACGACCTCGAGATCCAGGACGCCGACGGCCGCCCCACCTTCCACGCCTACCTGAACGAGAACGCGTTCGATCGCGTCTACCTGCCGTTCTTGCCGTTCAAGGATGGCTTCTACGCGGCGATGTCGCTCGGCATCGTGTCGTCGTTCGTCTACACGAGCGGCGACGCCGGGCTCGCCAGCTACCTCGACGACACCCTCATCGGCGCGCGCCGCCTCGGTGACATCGTCGCGGCCAACCTGATCGGCGTCGACGTCGGCTACCAGTCGAACTTCAGCGGCGTGAACATGGTCGCGCAGGGGCTGTTGCTCGCGCAGCGCTACGTCACCGACCCCGGCGCCCGCGCGGACCTCGTCACCAGCGTGAAGTGGAAGTTCTACGAGAAGCCGGCGCCGCGCCAGCCCAACGAGCAGGGCCAGACGCTCTACGACTTCACGTTCGCCGCCGGCAGCGCCGACGCCTCCGCCTACGGAGCGTTCCCGCGGCGCCCCGATGCGGACGCGATGGCGCGCGGCCTCCAGACGCTGAAGGAGTTCCCCGAGCCGCCGTACTGGGACCTCGCACGCACCAACTGCGACGCCGACGAGATCGCCTCGGGCTCGTGCACCGCCGACGACGGGACCCACCTCGACGTGCTCGGCTACATCGGCCGCAACGACGACCTGATCACGACCCAGCCGATCCCGATGCGCATCCGCCCGCCGAGCAACTACCACTGGCGCTCCAACCCGTACATCCCGAACGGCGGCGGCGACGGCAGCCGGCT
>CAYMQR010000220.1:0-8255 GCA_964392195.1 uncultured bacterium
GGCCGCGCTCGCGACGTCCTCGTCGGCCCCGGTCGTGGCCGCGAGCGCCGCGACCTGCGCCGCGTAGCGGGCCGCCGAGCGCGCCGACTCGACACGCAGCAGCATGTCGGCGCACTTGTGCTTGATCGCCTGGAAGCTGCCGATCGGCTTGCCGAACTGGACGCGCACCTTGGCGTACTCGACCGCCATCTCGAGGCACCGATCCGCCCCGCCCACCTGCTCCGCCGCGACCGCGATCGCGGCCAGGTCGAGGGTGCGTTCGAGCGCGGGCCAGCACGAGCCGGTCCCTCCGAGCAGGGCACCGCGCGGCACCTCGACACCGTCCAGCACGACCCGCGCCAGGCGCCGCGTCTGGTCGAGGGTCGGTAGCCGCTCGCGGTGGAGGTTCGCGCTCGACGCGGGGACCAGGAACAGCCGGATGCCATCGATCCCCACGGTCCCCGGCTCGCGCGCGGCCACGATCAGGAGCTCGGCGGTGTGTCCGTCCACCACGAAGCTCTTGGTGCCGTGCAGCGCGAAGCCGCCCGCGGTGCGCCGCGCCTCGCAGGCGATCTCGTCGGGCACGAGGGCGTTACGGCCCTCGGCCCACGCCAGCGCCGCGCGGGTGGTGCCCGCGGCGATGCCCGGCAGCACGTCTTGCTTCTGCTGCTCGTCGCCGACCAGCAACACTGCCGGCGTGGCGAGGCAGACCGTGGACAGGAAGGGGGCGCAGAAGAGCGTGCGTCCCATCTCCTCCATCAGCACCGAGACCTCGACCGCGCCGAGCCCGAGACCACCGTAGCTCTCGGGGATCGCGATCGCCGCCCAGCCGAGCTCGCCCGCCACTCGCTCCCACACCGCGGCGTCGAAGCAGGCCTCGGTCTCCATCAGCCGGCGAACCTCGGCCGAGCTCGAGTGCGCTCCCAGGAACTTGCGCGCCGACTCCGCCAGGGCGAGCTGCTCGTCGCTCAGGGCCAGGCTCACGGGTACACCTCGGCTTCGCTCTCCAGCACTGCGGCGATCCGCGCCCGGTGGTGGGCCGGATCACCCCACTCCGCGGCGAGCGCCCAGATCCGCTTCATCCACAGGTGCAGGTCGTATTCGGTCGAGTACCCGATCGCGCCGTGGCACTGGAGCGCGATCCGCGCGACCTGGTGCGCCACCGTCGAGGCACGGGCCTTGGCGACCGATACGTGCAGCGAGGCCGCCGGGTCGCACGCCGCCAGCGAGGCCGACGCCCGGTAGACCAGCGGGCGCGCCATCTCGAGCGCCGTGATGGCGTTCGCGAGGTGGTGCTTGATCGCCTGGAAGCTGCCGATCGGCTTGCCGAACTGCTCGCGGACCTTGACGTAGCCGACGGTCAGGTCGAGCACGGCGGCGCCGAGCCCGAGGAGCTGAGCGGCGGCCCCGAGCGCGCCTCGATCGAACGCGGCGCTGGCGGCACGCTCCGCCAGCTCGCCATCGCACAGCACCTCGCCAACCTCGGCGCCCGCGGTGATCGCGAACAGCCGGCGCGCGCCGTCGACGGACCGGAGGCGCTCGAGGCCGAGCCCGGCCCGCTCGACCAGCCGCAGCGCACCGCCCGCCCACACCAGCACGGCGTCGGCGGTCTCGCCTGCCGACACGAACGGCGCGCCGGGCAGCGCCACCGTCAGCGTCACCTCGCCGGTGGCCGCGCGGGGGATCCATCGGGCACGGACCGCGGGCGGCGCGAACGCTTCGAGGACCGGGATCGCGACCGCGGCGTGCTCCACCAGCGGCTCCGGCAGCGCCGCGCGCCCCGACTCCTCGAGGGGCAGCGCCAGGTCCATCGCGCCGAGACCGAGCCCGCCTTGCTCCTCGGACGCCGTGATCCCGAGCAGGCCCACGTCGCCGAGCTTTCGCCACAGGCCGGGGACGCGACCGGTCTCGCTGGTCCAGCAGGCGCGCAGCGCCGCGGGGGCGCACTCGTTCGCGAGCATGTCGCGAAGCGAATCACGGAAGCCGAGCTGATCGTCGGTGAATGCGAAGCGCATGCGAGAGACCGCCTTCAGCCCTTGGGCAGCTTGAGCAGCCGCTCCGCCACCACGTTGCGCTGGATCTCGTTGGTGCCGGCGTAGATCGGACCGGCCAGCGAGAACTGGAAACCCTTGAGCCATCCCCCGTCGGGGTCGAGCCCGCCCACCTCGAGCTCGCGGGTCGGGCCGAGCAACGCGAGCGCGGTCTCGTGCATGCGCACGTCCATCTCGGACCAGAAGATCTTGTTGAGGCTCGAGTCCGCACCCATCGCGTGGCCTTCCACCATGCGCGTCACCGTGCCGTACGTGTACCAGCGGTAGGCTTCGGCATCGATCCAGCTCTCCACCACGGCGTCGCGGAGCGCCGGGTCGGCCGTTCCCCGGCGCGAGCGCCACAGCTCGATGAGCCGCGTGGCGGTCGCCATGAACCGCCCCGGGCTGCGGAGCGTGAGGCCGCGCTCGGAGTTGGTGGTGGCCATCGCGATGTCCCAGCCCTTGTCCACCTTGCCGATGACGTCGCCGTCGGGGACGAACACGTCGTCGAAGAACACCTCGGCGAAGCCCTCGTCGCCGTCGAGGCGCTCGACGCCGCGCACCCGCACTCCCTCGGCCGCGAGCGGCACCATGAAGTAGGTCAGCCCCTTGTGCCGGGGCACCTTGGGGTTGGTGCGGAACAGGCCGTAGATCGCGTCGCAGAACGCGCCACGCGTGCACCACGTCTTCTGGCCCCGCAGGAGCCAGCCGCCCTCGACGCGCGACGCCTCGCTGCGCAGGCCCGCGAGGTCGCTGCCGGCGTTGGGCTCCGACCACGCCTGCGCCCACGTGTGGTCCCCGCGCGCCATCGGCCGGAGGATCCGGTCGCGCTGCTCGTCGTTGCCGTACTCGAAGAGCACCGGCGCGAGCAGGAAGATCCCGTTCTGCGTCACGCGGTTCGGCGCCCCGGCGCGGTAGTACTCCTCCTCGAAGATCAGCCACTCGAAGAGCGTCGCCGCGCGGCCGCCGTACCTCTTCGGCCACGACACCACCGCCCATCCGGCGTCGAAGAGCTCGTGCTCCCACTCGAGGTGGCGCGTGAATCCCTCGCGCGTGTCGCCCGAGGGGAGCGGGATCTTCGGCACGTGCGCGGCGAGCCAGGCCCGGCACTCGGCGCGGAACGCCCGCTCTCGCTCGGTGAACTCGAGATCCATCGGCACACCTCGCTCAGGTCGCGAGCCGGCGGAGCGTGTCCTCCGCCTCCGTCATGAGCCCGCGGATCAGCTCCGCGACGCTCGGCAGCGAATCGATCGTCCCGACCACCTGGCCGGTGGGCAGGATGCCGGCCTCGAGCTTGCCGTCGACCATCGTCGCCTTGGTCAGCATGGGGGCGTTGGCGGCCATCGCGAGCTGCGCCCAGGTCAGCTCCTGGCTCTTCCGCATGGCGAGCCCCTCGCGCACCAGGTCCACCAGCGAGGTGCCCGTCAGGCTGCGGAAGCGCCACGCGTTCGCCGCCGCGCGGGGCAGGCGGAACAGCGGATTGGCGCGCTCCAGGCGGTCGATGAGCTCGGTGCGGATCACCCGCTGCGGCGCCCCGTCGATCGCCGTGGTGACCACGGTCCCCATGAGGTTCGTCTTCAGGTACGTCGACTTCACGTCGTCCGGCACGCGGCTCTCCTGGGTGAGCAGGAACCGCGTCCCCATGGCGATGCCCGACGCGCCGTACGCGAGCGCCGCGACCAGCCCGCGCCCGTCGTGGAAGCCGCCCGCGCCGATCACCGGGATGGACACCGCCTTGGTGACCGACGGCAGCAGCAGCGAGGTCGCGATCGGCCCGGTGTGGCCGCCGCCCTCGTGCCCCTGGGCGATGACCGCGTCGACCCCCCACTCGGCCATCTTCTGCGCGTGGCGGGGCGCCCCGATCGTCGGCATCGTGAGGACGCCCGCGTCCTTGAGCGTGCGAACCAGGTCCTTGGTGGGCGGGCTCGCGAAGCTCGCCAGGCGCACCCGCTCGCGGATCACCAGGTCGGCGAACCGGCCGATGTCCGGCTGGTCGCCACGCATGTTGACGCCGAACGGGCGGTCCGTGCGCTCCTTCACCTCGCGGATGGCGTTCTCGAGCTGCGCGTACGTCATCGTCGCCGCGGCGAGGATCCCGAGGCCGCCGGCGGCGCTGGTGGCCGAGGTCAAGCGCACTCCCGACACCCAGCCCATGCCGGTCTGGACGATCGGGTAGTCGCACCCGACCATCTCGCAGAAGCGGGTCCTGAGCGACGCGAAGCTCACTTGAGCCCCGCGCGGATGAGCTCGAGCTCGGCGGCGGTGGGGAGGCGCGTCTCGGGGACGTCGGACGGCACCACCAGCTCGAAGCCGGTCGCCGCGACCACCTCGTCCACGGACACGCCCGGATGCACGCTCTTGAGGCGCATCCGGCGGTCGGGTGTGGCGAAGTCGAGGACCGCGAGGTTCGACACCACCACGCGGATCTCGTGGAAGCGGCTCGCCAGCGGGCCGAGCGCGGCGGCGCGGTCGTAGCCCACCCCGCTCACCATGTCGACGGACTCGACGAACACGTCCTTGCCGTGCTTCGGCACCCAGTAGCTGGTCGTATGGCAGATCGTGTTGCCGGGCGCGCCGCGCACCCCGAGCAGCTGACTCGACGGCTTCCGCCAGTCGCCGATGCACGACAGGTTCTGGTTGCCGAAGCGATCGAGCTGCGAGGCGCCCATGAACACGTGGCGGCGCCCCCACCACACCACGTCGAACACCTTGCGGTACGGCATCCAGCCCTCGACGACGCCCCACTCCTGCATCGCCGCGACGCCGTCGGTCAGCACCAGGTCCGGCGCGAAGGTCTTCTTGGCGAGGCGCGCGCCGAGCGCCGGGACCGGCAACATGGGGCTCGCCATGATCTCGCCGTCGCCACGGAACGCGTCGGCGCAGGCGGCCACGCAGATCTCGTCTCGGGTCGCGTCGCTGCTCATCGGCTCTTCACCGCCTCCACGTAGGCCGCGTGGCTCGGCGCATCCAGGTAGCGTTCCTTGAACTTCGCCCAGGCGGCGGGGTCCTTGGCGGTCGAGGCGTACTCCTTCTGGAAGGCCTCGTCGCGCCCGTAGTCGCTCGGGCACTCGGTGAAGTGGGCGCCCATCGGCGCCTCGATCACCCCGTCGACCATCATGCGGTCGATGAGCAGCGACTGGACCGGTCCCTCTTCCCGCAGCTTCTCGGTGGGGACGACGCGCTCGCAGCTCATGAAGCGCCGCTTGGCCGCCATGCAGAAGAGGTCGTCGAAGTAGGGATCCGGCCCGAGGTACTGGCCGTTGCCGCGCGCGTCGGCCCGGTTCATGTGGACCAGCGCGACGTCGAGCTCGAGCGCCGGCATGGCGACCAGCTCCTCGCCGTCCGCGTAGGGCGACCGCACGGTCCTGAGCTCGGGGTTGATCCGCATCACGTCCGAGCCGAGCCCCGCGCGCGTCGGCAGAAACGGCAGCCGGTAGGCCGCGGCGCGCAGCCCCCACTGGAACATGCCTTCGTCGAGCTCCATGGCCTCGACGGTGCCCGCCTCTCGTGCCTTGCGGAAGTGGGGCTCGAGGGGGATCGAGTCGAGCGAGACGAAGCCGTAGACCACCTTCTTCGCCTTGCCGAGCGCGCACAGGATCCCGACGTCGGGCCCCCCGTACGACACGATCGTCAGGTCGCGGAGGCCCGAGCGCGCGATGGCGCGGACCAGCGACATCGGCTTGCGGCGCGAGCCCCAGCCACCGATGCCGATCGTCATCCCGTCGCGGAGCTCCGCGACGACGTCATCCTCGCTGATGCGCTTGTCGGCCATGAAATGTCGCCGCCCCTTCAGCCCTTCTCGACGCCGAACCCGGCGTCACGCTTCTCGACGAAGGCGTCGCGGGCCTGGTCCGCCACGCCGCTCAGGTTGAGCTCGAACGTGAACCCCTGCTCGAAGCGGTAGCTGCGCTTCACGTCCCAGAGGTCGATGCCGTTGAGCGATTCCTTCGCCGCGCGGATCACCGCCGGGCTCTTGGCCGCGATCTGCTTCGCCACCTCGAGCGCCGCCACGCGCAGCTCGTCGCGCGGCACCACCTTCAGCACCGAGCCGTAGTGGAGCAGCTCGCGTGCCGTGACGTTGGTGGCCGTGTAGACCATCGCGCGCATCTTGTGCTGCGGCACCAGGCGCGCCAGGTGGGTCGCCGCGCCGAGCGCGCCCCGGTCCACCTCGGGTAGGCCGAAGTAAGCGTCCTCCGAGGCGACGATGACGTCGGCGTTGCCGACCAGGCCGATGCCGCCGCCCAGGCAGAAGCCGTGGACCGCCGCGATCACCGGCACCGCGCACTCGTAGACCGCCGCGAACGCGGCGTAACAGCCGCGGTTGGCGCCGATGAGCGCGTCGAAGCCGGTGGTCTTCTGCATCTCCTTGATGTCGACGCCGGCGTTGAAGCCCTTGCCCTCGGCCGTGAGCACCACCACCCGGACCTCGGGGTCCTGCCCCAGCGCGCGGATCGCCTCGGCGAGCTCGAACCACCCCTTCACGGTCAGCGCGTTGACCGGCGGGTGGTTCATCACCACCGTCGCGATCCCGTCCGCCACCTCTCGCGTGATCGGCACGACTCGTCCCCCGTTCTCCGGTGCCGGGCGCGGCTCAGCCGCGCGACGGCGCCGAGGTGGTGTTCTTGGCGGCGTCGAGGAACGCCGGCCGCTCGCCGCCGCCGTGTACCAGGATCGCCGCGCCGCTCACGTAGCTCGCCAGCGGCGAAGCCAGGAACAGGCACACGTCCGCGATCTCGCGCGGCTCGGCGAGCCGTCCCAGCGGCACGGTCGCGCCGACCGACGCGATCCCCGCCTCGTCTCCGTAGTGAAGGTGCGCCTGCTCGGTGCGGATCATGCCGCCGGTGATCGCGTTGACGCGGACCTTCGGCGACCACTCGACCGCGAGCGTCTGCGTGAGGTTGAGCAACCCGGCCTTGGCCGCGCCGTAGGCGGCGGTCCCCGGCGAAGGCCGGGTGCCGCTCACGCTCGCGATGTTCACGATCGAGCCGCCGCTCTCCTGCTTCTGCATCACCGCGTTGGCGCGCTGCGCGAGCACGAACGGCGCGGTCAGGTTGAGCTCGAGGATCTTGGCGAAGAACCGCGGCGAGGCGGTGGCCGCGTCGGCGAACGGCGAGCCACCGGCGTTGTTGATCAGCACGTCGAGGCGGCCGAACCGCTCCACCGCGGTGCCGACGACCCGATCCACGTCCTCCGGGATCCGCACGTCGGCGGCGACGAACACGGCGCCGCGCCCGCCCGCCACCACCGGCTCGGGTGGCTCGCTGCGCCCGCAGATCACCACGTGGGCGCCGGCCTCCAGGAAGGCGCGGGTGATCCCGCGGCCGACGCCCTTGGCGCCGCCCGTGACGAGCGCGACCTGGCCGGTGAAGTCGAGCGGCGGAGACGTCATCGGAGAGCCGAGGGACGCGGGGCTCGAGGGCTCAGGTCCCGTAGACCTTCTGCGGAGGCACCGCGCGCGCGATCAGCTCACGCACGGCCGGCCCCACCTCGGCCGGCGCCCAGCGCCCGCCCTTGTCGACCTCGGGGCCGGTCCGCCAGCCGTCCGCGACCGAGATCTTGCCGCCGGCGACCTCGAACACGCAGCCCGTGACCTCCCTCGAGTCGGCGCTGCCGAGCCACACCACCAGCGGCGAGATGTTGGCCGGGTCCATGGCGTCGAAGCCGCTCTCGGGCCGCTTCATCATGTCCTTGAAGACGTCCTCGGTCATGCGCGTGCGCGCGGCCGGCGCGATCGCGTTGGCGGTGGCGCCGTAGCGCCTGAGCTCGGCCGCCTGCACCAGCGTCAGCGCCGCGATCCCCGCCTTCGCCGCCGAATACGTGCCCTGCGCGAGGCTGCCCTGCAGGCCGGCGCCCGACGAGGTGTTGATGATCCGCGCGTCGACCGCGTGGCCCGCCTTGACCTGGTCGCGCCAGTACGCCGCGGCGTGGCGCGACACGCAGAAGTGGCCCTTGAGGTGGACGCGGATGACCGCGTCCCACTCCTCCTCGGAGGTGCTGACGAACATGCGGTCGCGCAGGAAGCCGGCGTTGTTGACCACCACGTCCAGCCGGCCGAAGGCGTCGACGGCGGCCTTGACCAGCCGTCCGGCGCCGGCGAAGTCGGCGATGTCCTCGCCGTTGGAGATCGCCTCGCCGCCGGCGGCGCGGATCTCGTCCACCACCTCCGCGGCGGGCCCGGTCGAGTTGCCGCTGCCGTCGAGCGCGGCGCCGAGATCGTTCACCACCACCTTCGCGCCCTCGCGGGCG
>CAYMQR010000221.1:0-8242 GCA_964392195.1 uncultured bacterium
CCCGACGGAGCGGGCGCGCTCCTGCACATCGGGCCACTTGGCCTGGAGCGCCCGCCGCCGGCGGGCCGGCGATACGACGGGCGCACGCATCGGTTGATCGGTTCGATTCCAGTACACCCGGTCCGGGGAGCGAGCCTCTGGCGCGCCGCCGCTCGCTGCGCCGCTCGATCTCCCGTTCGCGCCCTCGTCGCTGTGCGGTAGCTTGGGGCGCATGGCCCTCGACGGCGTTCGCAAGCCACCACCGGGCGCGGCGATCACGCACTTCGCGCTCGCGCCGCGCGCGAGCCCGGTGTCGCCGCGCCCGCTCGAGGAGCGCTGGTGCGACGCGTTCGAGGCGGCATGTGCCGCCGCGGTCCGCCAACACGCCCTCAACCGCAAGCTCTATCCGCGCGCGGGTGGCGCGCCGCGCTCGTGGACGCAGCCGGCGCCGGCCGAGCCCTCGCTCTTCGAGGCGACGATCTCGCTGGTGTGTTTCGTCGAGGGGCTCCTCGAGAACTACGCCCACGTCCGCCACGGCCACCTCGACGTGTTGCGGTGGGTGCACGCCACCTTCGCGACCGCCGAGTCGAAGGTGGCGAGCGCCGCCGAGAGCGGCACCCCGAACCCCTCGGGCTTCACCGACGTCCCGCACGAGCTGGTCGCTGCGCGCGACACTCTCGCCGACCTGTTCGCGTGCGCGCCGCTCGATCCGTTCCGCCCGGTCGAGCTCGACCCCTCGCTTCGCCTCGATCCCGCGCGCCTCAGGCCCGCCACCTGGAAGCGGATGCTCGCGCTCTACGACGAGCTCGGCGCCGCCGCGTTCGGCAGCGCCGCCGCGTGGCGCGAGCGCGGGCGCACCGCCGAGCTGATCGACCGCTTCGAACGCGGCTTCCCAGCCGCGCCGTGACGGCGCCTGCCGTGCGCGAAGCCGGACCGGGCGCTCGCGGCGCGCGGCTCGCCGCCGCCGAGGAGAACCTGCGCGGCGCGCTGGTCGCGCTGATCGCGTTCCAGGTCCTCTCCGGCTTCGGCACCGTGCCGGCGCGCGCGCCCGGCGCCACCCTCCAGCTCGTCCAGCTCGCGCACGCCCACGCGGGCAGCGCGCTGATCGCGGTCGGAGTCGGGTACGTGGTCGTGCACCTGTTGCGGGTGTTCGGCGGCGCGGCGCCCGCCGCGCGGCGGGTGCCGAAGGCGCCGTTCATCGGTGCCGCCGTGGCGCTGGTGTTCGTCGCCACCAGCCAGGTGACGATGCGCGGCACGGTGCGGCTCTTCCTCGATCGCGCCTTCAGCGTCGCGTTCGCGCTCGCGCTGGCGTGGGTGGCGGCGGCGCTCGTGGCGCGCTGGCGCGGCTTCGCCCGCAACGGCTTCGTGAGCGGCGTGGTGCTGCTGCTGGCCACGCTGATGGTCGCGGTGAGCGGTCTCACCATGCAGGGCGGGCTGGCGGGCGAGCGCCAGTGGCGGCTCCATCGCGAGCTGGCGGTGGGGGTGTTCGCGGCGGGGGCGCTCCACCTCGTGATCGCGCGACGGGCGCGCCGCGCCGCGCCCGCCGACGCTGGCTCGGTCCACCGCTGGCGGCGGCCGCTGGCGCGCGTGGCGGCGCCGCTGCTCGCCGCCCTCCTGATGGCGGCCGCGGCGTGGGTCCACGCGCGCCTCGGCGGGCTCGAGCCCCTCACGGCCGACACGTCACTGCTGATCCCGGCGGATGCGGGTTTTTCCCATGCGCTGCCGGAGGCGTGCGTGGGTTGCCACGCGAGCGTGTCCGACGGCTGGCGGCTCTCGGGCCACGCGCTCGCCGCGGCCAACCCGCTCTTCACCGCGCTGATCGAGCGCCTCGGTCACGAGCGCGGTCCCGGGGCGGTGGCCGCCTGCCTGCGATGCCACGCGCCGCACTCGCCGGATCCGGCACGGGTCCCGCTCGCCGCGGTGATCGCGAGCGACGGCTACCGCGCGGGCGTCCACTGCGTGAGCTGCCACCAGATGGCGCCCGAACCGCGCGCGCCGGACGGCGCGTTCGCGATCAAGCCGATCACCAGCCGCCCGTTCGTGACCCTCGGCGAGCGTGTCGGACCGACCGCGGACGCGGTGCGGAAGTCATCGATCTTCTTCACCGAGTCGAACGTGCTTGTCGCGACCCGCGTCGCCGCGCACCGCGACGGCTTCGCCGGGAGCCGCGGACCCGCCACCTGCCGTCCGTGCCACGTCCAGACCCTCGCGCCCCACACCGACGGTCTCCACCACGACGTGCTCCAGGATCATTTCGCGAGCTGGCAGGAGGCGCGCGAGCGGCTCGACGGCAAGACCTGCGCGACCTGCCACATGCCGCGCCGCGTGGAGGGCGAGGCCTACCTCACGCCCGATCACCGCTTCCGCGCCGCAAGCACGTACGTCGCGTGGCTCGCGGGCGGCGAGCGGGAGGAGGCGGCGGCGCGCGCGTTCCTCGAGAGCGGTCTCGTCGAGCTCGTCGCGCGGCTGGTGGTGGGACCCGAGCCGGCGCTGCGCGTCCGGATCGAGAGCCCGGGGCGGATCGGCCACTCGTTCCCCAACGCGCCCACCGACCTCGTGCAGGTGTGGCTCGCGGCGCGGGTGGAGGACGTGGCCGGATCGGTGCTGATCGAGGTGGGATCCGACGCGCCCGCCGGCGCGCCGCGCCTCGGTCACCAGTTCCGGGACGCGCAGGGCGTCCCGATCGACGACCACCGCCTGTGGGCGGTCGCTTCGATCACCGACGGCGGGCGCGTGCCCGCGCTCGGCGAGCTCGCCGTCGATCTGCCCCTGCCGGCGCGCTCGGCGAGCGCCGCCGAGCCGCTGCGGGTGCGCGCCGCGCTGCGCTACCGGCGCGCCGATCCGGCGATGGTGGAGCGCCTGACGGGCTCGGTCCCCGCCGGGCTTCCGATCGTGACCCTGGCGGCCCTCGACGGTCCGCTGGTCGCCGGCGCCGAGCTCCGCAGCAGGCCGGTCCCGGCGGCGTCCCCGCCGTAGCGACGCCGCACCCCGGCGACGGCGTGAACACGCCACGAGCCGAGGATGTCCGGCCATCGGGAATTCACCTATCGTCCCGCGCCGTCGGGCGGAGGGTCGGCGGCGCCGGGAATTTCCCGGCGAGACCACGGCTCGAATGCCGCGACCGGCCCGGCGGGGCGCGCGCTGCGGCGCGCTCCCGTGCAGGCTGCTGCCCGTTTGGTCTCGGGGTGCGCTATCAAGCCAGGCGGGGCCTTACCCATGATCCTGACCAAGCCCTTCGACCCGTCCCCACGCCCACAGCGCGACATGCCGCACGAGCTCTTCCGCACCGTCTTCGAAGCCGCCCCGAGCTCGATGCTGGTGGTCTCGAAGGACGGGATCATCACCCTCGTCAACGCCCAGACCGAGCGGCTCTTCGGGTGGCCGCGCGACGAGCTCGTCGGCCAGCCGATCGAGGTGCTGATCCCGCGCCGCAGCCGCGCCGAGCACGTGGCGCTCCGTACCGGGTTCCTCGCCAGCCCCGAGGCTCGCGCCATGGGGCCGGGGCGCGACGTCGCGGCGCTGCGGCGAGACGGCAGGGAGCTACCGGTCGAGGTCACGCTGACGCCGCTCGCGCTCCCCGACGGCTCCGCGGTGCTGGCGTCGGTGGTCGACATCACCGAGCGCAAACGCGCCGCCGAGCGCCTGGCGCTCGCGGTGGAGGCGGCGCCCAACGCGATGATCCTGGTCAGCGCGGACGGGCGGATCGCGATGGTGAACTCGCAGGTCGAGCGGGTGTTCGGATGGCCGCGCGACGAGCTGCTCGGACAGCCGATCGAGACCCTTGTGCCGGTGCGCTTCCGCGCTGGCCACCCGGCGCATCGCGACGCGTTCTTCCGCGGTCCCAGCACCCGCCCGATGGGCGGCGGACGCGACCTCTACGGCGTGCGCAAGGACGGCACCGAGCTGCCGGTCGAGATCGGCCTCAACCCGATCCAGACCGCCGACGGCTTCTTCGTGCTCGCAGCGGTGATCGACATCACCCAGCGCAAGCAGGCCGAGCGCCAGCTCCTCGCCTCGCTGGCCGAGAAGGAGGCGCTGCTCAAGGAGATCCACCACCGGGTCAAGAACAACCTCCAGCTCGTCTCGAGCCTGCTCAACCTGCAGGCGCGCAAGCTCACCGACCCGCGGCTGCTCGCGGTGTTCCGGGAGGTGCAGGACCGGGTGCGCGCGATGGCGCTGATCCACCAGAAGCTCTACCAGTCGCCGAACGTCGCGCAGATCCCGGCTGAGGACTACCTGAAGAGCCTGGTGTCGCTGGTGGCGCACACCTACGCGCCGCTCGCACCCAACGTCCGCACCGACGTCAGCGCGGACCGGGTGTGGCTCACCCCCGACGTGGCGCTTCCGCTCGGGCTGATCGTGAACGAGCTGGTCTCGAACGGATTCAAGCACGCGTTCGCGAACGTGCCCGCCGGCGAGCTGCGCATCTCGCTGCGGGCGCCGACGCCGGACCAGCGCGTGCTGACGGTCGCCGACGACGGCGTCGGCGTGCCCGAGGGGTTCGCGCCGGGTGCGGGCTCCTCGCTCGGGCTCAGGCTGGTGGGGTACATGCTCGAGCAGCTCGGCGGGGCGATGGTGCTGTCCAGCGAGCGCGGCACGCGGTTCGAAGTGAGCTTCACGGTGGAGCCATCCACCGAGGGGGAAGGGATGCCCCATGGCCGGTGAACGGATCCTGATCGTCGAGGACGAGCGGCTCATCGCGGCGGACATCGAGGACCACCTGATCGACCTCGGCTACCGGGTCGCGGGAGTCGCGATCTCGGGCGAGGACGCGATCCGCGAGGCGAGGGAGCGCGGCCCCGACCTGATCCTCATGGACGTCAAGCTGCGCGGCGCGCTCGACGGCACCGAGGCGGCGCGCCGCATCCGCGAGTCGCAGGAGGTGCCGATCGTCTTCCTCACCTCCCACGCCGATCCCTCGACGCTCGAGCGCGCCTGCGCGAGCTCGCCCTACGGCTACCTGGTCAAGCCCTTCGAGGAGCGCGAGCTCGCCGCGACCATCGAGACCTCGCTCTACCGCCACCGCGAGGACCAGAAGCTCCGCAAGATGGAGCGCTGGCTCGCCACCACGCTCATGAGCATCGGCGACGCGGTGCTCGCCACCGACGTCCACGGACGGCTCACGTTCGTGAACCCGGTGGCGGAGCAGTTCACCGGCTGGCTGCGCCACGAGGCGCTCGGCCGGCCGTCGAGCGAGGTTTTCCGCGCCGTCCACGCGCACGACCGCCGGCCGCTCGCCGACCCGGTGCGGCAGGCGCTGCGCGATGGCGTCGTGCTGCAGGTCTCGAACGGCACGGTGCTGCAGGGGCGTGGCGGCGCCGAGGTTCCGGTCGACCTGAGCGCCGCGCCGATCCGCGACGAGGACGGCAGCATCACCGGCGTGGTGCTGATCGTGCGCGACCGCACCGAGCGCACCCGCGCCGAGGAGGAGCGCCGCCGCATGGAGCGCAAGCTCGAGGAGGCGCAGCGCCTCGAGAGCCTGGGCGTGCTCGCGGCGGGGATCGCCCACGACTTCAACAACCTGCTCACCGGGATCCTCGGCAGCGCGTCGATCGCGCGCGAGGAGGGGCCGCTCACGGACTCGCAGCGCGCCCGGTTGGTCGCGATCGAGGACGGCGCCACGCGCGCCGCCGAGCTCTGCAAGCAGATGCTCGCCTATGCCGGGCGCGGCAAGACCACCACGGCGCCGATCGACGTCAACGCGCTGGTCGGGGAGACAGCGCAGCTCGTCAAGCTCTCGTTCAGCAGGAAGGCTCACATCGAGCAGCGCCTCGCGGCCGCGCTCCCGGCCGTGAAGGGCGACGCGAGCCAGCTCCGCCAGGTGGTCATGAACCTGCTCATGAACGCCTCCGAGGCGCTCGCCGACGCTGGCGGGCGGATCGGCGTGACCACCGGGCTCGTGCGTCTCGACGACGCCGACTGGGCCGAGTTCGTGGCGATGCCCGAGCAGCCCGCCGAGCGCTACGTGTTCGTCGAGGTGGAGGACTCGGGCTGCGGCATGACGCCCGACGTGCTGTCGCGGATCTTCAACCCCTTCTACACCACCAAGCTCACCGGCCGCGGGCTCGGGCTCTCGGCGGTCCACGGCATCCTGCGCGCGCACGGCGGCGCGGTGCGGGTGAGGAGCGAGGTCGGCCACGGCACCACGTTCCGGGTGGTGCTGCCGGCCGAGGAGACGGCCGCGGTGGTGGCGACCCAGCCGCGGACGTCGTCGCGCGCATGGAAGGACGGGGGCGTGGCGCTGGTGGTCGACGACGACCGGCTGGTGAGGATGGCGGCCACCTCGATGCTCGAGCTGCTCGGCTTCGAGGTGGTCGAGGCGACCGACGGCGACGAGGTGCTTGGGCTGTTCCGCGACCGCAAGCTCGACCCGCGAGTGGTGCTGCTCGACCTCACCATGGCGCGACGTCACGGCGTCGATGCGCTCGCCGATCTGCGCACCGTGAACGCGGACGTGCCGGTGCTCATGATGAGCGGCTACACGGAGGAGGACTCGCTGGCGCGGGTGGGTGCGCTGGCGTGCGCGGGCTTCCTCGAGAAGCCCTTCAGCCTCGAGCACCTGCGCGACAAGCTCGCGGTGGTGCTCGGCGGCGACGCGGAGGGCGGGTCCGCCGGCGAGGTGGATCGGACCGCCGACACGTGAGACCAGAGTGAGAAAAGTCATCACCACGCGACGCCCGAGGCGCTAGCTTCGGTGGCGGGCGAGGTGGACCGGTCCACGCACCTCGTCGCCCGAGGGTCGCCGCTCGTGCCATGGCACGTCGGCCCGCTCACCCCCGTGGACCGAGCGAGGGCAGCGATGATCGTGGAGAAGCGCGGCTTCGAGGACGAGCCCACCGGCCTGTTGCGCCACGAGCACGAGCTCATCACCCGCGCGCTGCTGCTCCTCGAACGCGAGGCCAAGGCCCTCGAGCAGGGCACCGCGACCGCGCGGGGGCGGCTCACGCAGCTCACCGAGTTCATCCGCGAGTTCGCGGACCGGCGCCATCACGGCAAGGAAGAGGACGTGCTGTTCGTGGCGATGGAGGAGGCGGGCTTGCCTCGCGATGCCGGCCCGCTGGCGATGATGCGGCTCGAGCACGACCACGGCCGGGCGCTGGTGCGCACCATGGTGAGCGGCGACGACGCGGCGGCGGCCAAGGCGGCGCGCGACTTCGCACGCCTGCTCGCCTCCCACATCCAGAAGGAGAACGGCGTCCTCTACCCGATGGCCGAGCAGATCCTTTCGCCCGACGCGGTCAAGCGCATGTTGCGGCGCTTCGCGGAGGTGGAGGAGGCGTCCGGTGGCGACACCACCCGCGCCGACTGGGTGGCGCGCCTCGACGCGCTCGCCGCCGCGGGCTGAGATCGTCGGCGGCATGCGACGGAGCGCGGCCCTCAACGACGAGGGCTGCGGTCCCTCGCAGCCGCAGATCGATGGGCTGGGCTGGCGGCGTGCTAGCGCTTCGCGCGGTTCCGAGCGCGCCCGGTGCGCGCCGCGGTGCTCGGCGCTTCCGCCGCGGCGAGCAGCGGCTGCACCCAGGAGTCGATCGCGACGGTCGACGGCATGCCGAGGGTGCCGGCGGCGAGCGCCACGATCTGCTCGATCTCGGCGCGGCCGATGCCGAGCTTGGTCGCCTTGCGCACACCCGAGCGCACTGCGCCCTCGCGGAACGCGCCGATCGCGATGCCGAGCTTCACCAGCCGCGCGGTCCGCTCGTCGAGCGGGCCGTGCTCGCCCGCCTGGCCGATCAGGTCCCAGGCGCGGCCCAGGTCGGGGTAACGGGCGATGAACTCGGAGTAGGCCTGGGGCGGCTTGTCGGATACCCCCGGGCTCGACGTCGCGTGAGTGGGCTTGGCCATGGCGGAACCTCTTCGGATGGGGGCCGTGCGCTCAGCCGGCGGGCGTGAGCAGCACCACCGGGATCGGACGAGCGGTGTTCTTCTGGTAGCTCTCGTACTCGGGATAGATGCCGTTGAGCAGCGGCCACAGTCGGGCCTGCTCCTCCGCGGTCGCCTGGCGGGCGGTGACGCGGGCGCGCTCGGGACCGATCTGCACCTCGCCGTCGCCGCGCTGCTGCAGGTTCAGCCACCACGCCGGGGTCCGGTCGGAGCCGCCGTTCGACGCCACCACGGCGAGGTCCGCGCCGTCGCGCAGGTAGATGAGCGGCGTGGTGCGCGCCACGCCGCTCTTGCGGCCGGTGGTGGTGAGCAGCAGGATCGGCGCGTTCATGACCTGGCCCAGCACGCGCCCGCCGGTCGTGCGGTAGAGCCACACGTGGAA
>CAYMQR010000222.1:0-6416 GCA_964392195.1 uncultured bacterium
CGAGAGCGTCGGGCGGGTGAGGGCGCTCGCCGAGCGCTACGCGATCGATCCCGCCGCGGTCGACGAGCCGAGCGCCGTGGCCGCCGCAGGCCTCGCGCGGCCGCTGGTCGAGAAGATCGAGACGCTCGCGCGGGCTTGAGGTACGAAGCGCTGGAGCGTCGGCGCTCCGTCGGCTCGCGGTGCGAGCAGACTCGCCGATGGGCGCGTCGCGGCGCGACGCCGCGAGCGCAGCGAGTGCCTCGAGGGTGGGACCCGCGCGCATTCGTCGCCGCGTGCGACGAGCGGAATTGCGATCGGCACGCGCCAGAGGCGCGCGGCGCTTGAAACGCGACGGCCTTTGGGGCCCCGCGTACAGGGATCGATCGGCTCGGCGAGGTGACGCCCGCGCGTATCGCCGGCCGCGCAGGCGCGCGGCCCTCCGACGGGGCGGGGTCTTGACGAAGACCCCGAAGAAGCACAGGGCGGGGGGCTGGAACCCGCGTGCGCTTCGCGCACGCTCCCCGAGAAATTCAGACCAAGGCGACGCGCATGACCTCGGCGAGCGAGGTGATCTGGCGCTGGCACTTCGACAGGCCATCCTCGAGCAGCGTCTGCATGCCCTGATCGCGGGCGATCTGCTCGATGTTGGTCGCGGTGGCCTTCGCCACCAGCGCGTCGCGGAGCGGCTCGGTCATGGTCACCAGCTCGAACAGCCCGACGCGCCCGACGTACCCCTTGCCGAGGCACTGCTCGCACCCCGCGCCCGCGAAGTAGGGCCCGCTCGGGATCGCGAGCCCGGTGCGCTCGAGGCTGCGCAGCTCCTGGTCGGTGGGCTTGACCTCGGTGACGCACGCGGGGCAGAGCCGCCGCACCAGCCGCTGCGAGAGCACGCCCACGGTGGCGGAGGCGAGCAGGAACGGCTCGACGCCCAGGTTGATGAGCCGCGAGAACACCGCCGACGCCGAGTTGGCGTGCACCGAGGTGAAGAGCAGATGGCCCGAGAGCCCGGCCTGGATCGCGATCTGCGCGGTCTCGAGGTCGCGGATCTCGCCGACCATGATCACGTCCGGGTCCTGGCGCAGGATCGAGCGTAGCCCGCGGGCGAAGGTGAAGTCGGTGGCCTCGTTGACGCCGGTCTGGGTGAGGAAATCGAGGTCGAACTCGATGGGATCCTCGATGGTCACGATCTTCACCAGCTCGCCGCGGTTCTCCTTCACCGTCCTGAGCGTGGAGTAGATCGTGGTGGTCTTGCCCGAGCCGGTCGGACCGGTGAGGAACGCGATCCCCTGCGGCATCGAGATGAGCCGCTGGTAGTCCTCGAGCACCTTGGAGTCGAAGCCGAGCTCGGGGAGCTGGTAGAGGACGCCCTCGCGCTGCATGACCCGCAGCACGATCTTCTCGCCGTGCAGAGTGGGCATGACCGAGACGCGCAGGTCCACCTCCTCGCCGTTGTCGCGGACGGTGTGGATGCGGCCGTCCTGCGGCAACCCCTTCACGAAGGTCTTGAGCTTGGCGAGGACCTTCACGCGCGTGAGCACGTTGGCGTAGAGCTTGGTGGAGAACTGCGCGACGTCGTAGAGCGCGCCGTCGATGCGGTACTGGAGCGCGATGTAGCGGTCCTTGGGGTCGAAGTGGATGTCGCTGGCGGAGAGCGCGATCGCGTTCTGCACCGCGTAGTCGACCAGCTTCACGATGTCGACGGCGCGCGCGGTGGTGATCGCGCGCAGCCGCTCGGTGATCAGCGGGAGCTGCGAGATCGACATCTTGCGGCGCCCGACCGTGAGCGTGTCGAGGCCGCTCGGTAGGTCGCGGTTGACCGCCTCGTCGATCTTGCGGAGCGCGCCCTTGGCGCCCCGCGAGAGCACCATCAGCACGCCGAGCGCGGCGACCACCGCGAGCGCGGCGCCCGCCGCCATCAGCACCGTGCGCTCGACCGGGATGCCGAAGACGGAACTCGGGACGTGCTTGGCGAGGCGCTCGAGCTGCTCGTCCGCCTGCGCCAGGAGGATCAATCGACTCATGAAGGGAGGGCGCTCGCCACGGGGCTCGTCACCCGCCGCGCGGCATGATAGCAGAGGTGTGCGCGATCGCATCCCGCGGTTCGCGCAGCGCGGAAACCCGGTTGAACGCTCTCCTCCTGGGTGGCTTTGCGGCCACCACGATCGGCGTCCGGTACCTGGGCGCCCGCACGCGCCGGGTCCGGCTCGAGCGCGCCCGCGCGCTCTACGAGAGCTACACCGGCGCGAGCGGCACGCCCGACGAGGACGTGCGCGCGCTCCTCGAGCGCGACGCCGCGGTGGTCGCGCGCACCATCCGCTCGGCGCCGGTGGATCCGTCGCGGCTCTCGTTCTTCGACGGCACCGACCGCTACCCGTTCTTCGCCGACGGCGACGTCGGGGTGCTCGAGAACTTCCTGGCGCCGCGCGCGGTCATCCGCCGCGAGTACCTGGCGGCGCTCGACGTGGCGATCTCGCACTACCGCCGCCTCGAGCGCGAGGCGATCGACCCGCGCGCGTGGATCCGGTGGGTGCTCTTCCTGCCGCGCGATTGCCTCGAGTACCTGGGGTTGCGCAGCGCGCGAAGCCGCTGGCTCATGACCGCGATCCAGCTCGCGTACTGGGCCGTGCCGCTGGCGCTGGCCGGCTCGTGGGCGTGGAAGCGCTTCGAGCTGGGGCGATTCCTGCCCGGCTGACGCGCGTCCGGATCGCGGCCCGAGGCGCCGCGGATCTCGGTCCACCGTGGCCGCGCGCCCTGTCGCGCCGCGTCAGGCCACTCCCGCGACGATCGTTGCGGACCACGCGCGGGTCGTGGTACCGGGACAGCGCAGCGCGTGGTCCCCGTGTCTCCCGTTGTCGCTCCCGGCCTCGCCCGGGTGCCCGGCCGGCATGAGCTTCGACGACGACCCTGCCTCCGACGAACGACGCCGCTCACCGCGGGTGCGGGTGAACGAGGTGGTGCAGTTCGAGGTCGCGGGGCGGCGCGTGGTCGGGCTGCTCACGGTCATCAACGACGCCGGCTTCTTCGTCACCACCCGCCACTTCCTCGAGCCCGGCGTGGTCGCGTCGTTCGAGATCGACCTGCCCGACGCGGGACGCTTCCTGCCGGTGAGCGGCGAGGTGGTGCTGGTGAACGGGCCGAACCGGTATGACTGGCGGATGTCGATCGGCATGGCGGTACGCTTCGACTCGATGGACCCGGTCACGCGCCACATCATCGACGCGTACCTGGAGCGCTCGCGCGCCATGCTCGGCCAGCGCGTGTGACGGGCGAGGGCGGCGCGCCTCGCCGGCCGCCGCCCAGCCAGCCGCCCGCGGCGCTCACTCCTTCCAGATCGTCTTCCACCACGGCGTGTCGTTCGCCGGCGTCGGCGGGTTCCCCTGGCCGTCGAAGCCCATCTTGCTCTGGATCTCGGCGGGGTCCCACCCGGTGAGGCTCGCCAGCGTGCGGGCCTCCTCGCGGCGGCGCGCGTCGAGCGACTGGCGATAGGTGCGGCCGGCGTCGCAGTCGAGCGAGCCGGTGAACGGGTGCTGCAGCACGTAGCGGCCCTGGAAGCTCTGCCGGTCGCCGGTGGTCTGGAACACCAGGTCCTCGGGGAAGTGGGCGGCGTCGTAGCGGACGTGGAGGCGGCTCACGAACACGTTCGCCGCGCCGGGGGGCATGGGCGCCGGGATGGGACGCAAGCCGCGCGAGGTCGGACCGTCCGAGCTCGGAGGATCGAGCCACCACACGCCGAGCTGGCGCAGCTCGGCGGGCGTGAGCGGCTCGGCGGCGCACGGATCGCAGCTCGACATGTCCCACGCGTACTCGAGGAACACCGCGTGCATGTCGTTGTCGGCGACCTGCTTGGCGAACATCGCCTTGTAGAAGGGCCCGAACTCGTCCTTCACGTATTCGGGGATCGTCATGCCGGTGGGCAGCTTCACGGTGCGGTAGTTGGTGGTCTCGACGCGCCCGTTGCGGGTGAGGGCGTAGATGAAGAGCTCCTGAGGGCCGTTCGCGTTCACCGTGCCGAGACGGATCGGCAGCATGAACTTGGGGGTCTCGTAGGCGACGGCGAGCGGGCGCAGATAGCGGAAGCCGAGCTTGGCCTGCTCGGCGAGGTTCACCCTGGCCACGAAGAAGCGCATGTTCTGCTTCAGGTAGCTCTGCAGGATGGGGCTCGCGCCGTTCGGGATGCGGTAGCCGTTCTCGCGCAGCCACTGCTCGAGCCCGTCGCTCTGCTCGGCGGAGAGGATCAGGATGTCGTACTCGCCGACGGTGTATTGCGCCTCGATGGTGACACCGAGGCTCTTGGCGCGCTCGTCCTTGGGCGCGCTGGCCGGCATCGGCGCGCCGGACGTCATGGCCCGTTCGTACAGCACGTGCGGACGGCACGGATCCGGGTCCGTGTACTCGACGAGCCGCGGCGCGCTGTAGGCGTCGAGGTGCTCGATCACCGCGCGTTCGCCGACGTGGATCTGCTCGCGGGTGATGAAGGTGGGCACCGGCACCACCATCGCGAACTCCTTGGGGTCGCCCTGGAAGTCGCTGGTCATGGTGAGGACGGTGCGGTCGCCGTCGCGCACCAGCACCACCTGGCTCGCCTTGTTGAAGAGCTGGGTGTCGGCCTTGGCGACGTAGAAGCCGCAGAAAGCCGCGGCCGGGCCGGCCGAGGCGAGGGCCGCGGCGAGCGCGCCGGCGAGGGTGACGATGGTGCGTTTCATGGAGATTCCTTTCGGGTGGCTCAGGCGGGCACGAGCGCGGTGCGCGGCGTGGAAGGAAGGACGGTGCGCGGGTGGTCCCACTCGAAGCGCGGGCCCGCGATCAGCCGGTCGAGGAGCGGCGTGAGCGCGGACACGCCCACCAGCGACCACACCAGCCCGTTGGTGCGGAACATGCGGAACTGGACGTGCCAGGCGCCGTAGGCGACGAGCGCCGCGAACAGCACCCGCGCCCAGCGCGCGTCGGGCGTGGTGCGCGGGTCGGAGATCATGAAGAAGGCGAACAGCACCAGCGCGCCGCTCTGCAGGCGATGGAGCGGGATCGTCATCGGCTCGCCCAGGTGGAGCGAGCGCCCGAACACCAGCGTCAGGTAGAAGCCCAGGAACGCGACCGTGACGTCCGAGCGCGCCGAGCGCTGCACCACCACCAGCCCGGCGAGCGCGAGCGCCGCCGCGAACACGGCGGCGCTGCCCCACTGGCCCGCCGAGATCCACACCCGGTCGGTGGTGGCGAGGAGCACCGCGAGCGCCAGGTTGGTCGGGTTGAAGACATGCTTGCCGTGGGCGCGGATCAGGAACTTGCTGGCGATCGCGATCGCCGACGCGAGCGCCGCGTGCGGCAGCCACGAGGTGCGGAGCAGCAGGCAGAGCGAGAGGCTCGAGATCAGGGCGCTCTTGAGCTCGAGGCGCGGGAGGCGCGCCGCCCGCGACAACGCGACCTGCGCCACGAGCGCGGTGCCGATCGTGACCGCCACCTGCGCGAGCGGCAGGTCGAAGCGCAGCACCGTCAGCCCGTAGGTCACGAGCGAGCCCAGCACCGCGAGCTGGAACCAGCGCGGGTCGGCGCGGCCGAGCCGGGCGAGCAGGGACGGCGAACGCGGCGGTGACGCGGTGGTCGTGGGTGGCTCGGTCACGGCCCGATTCCTCCGGGTGGGCGGCGCGCGCGGCGGCGGCGCCCGGCTCGGTTCTCGCCTTCGGTAGCACGGTTCGGCCTCGAAAGGTTCAGTCGCGCGACCGATGGGCGAACGGCGTGGACCCCCCCGGTTCGATGTGCCAGGATCGATGGGAGTGCATACGCCAGCCCGGGATCGCCTGCAGCACCCGCCGCCAGCGGGGCGAGCGCGACCCGGTGCAGCCGAGAAGGAGAGCTTCGTGCCCGTCGGTTTCCTTTCCGCTTCGCGCTCGCGGCCACGGTCGCGCGCGGCGCTCGTCCTCCTTGCGGCCGGCATCGCCTGCGGCACCCTCGACTGGAGCGGCTCCTACCGCCACACGGCGGCGGGGGGCTCGCCCGTGACCGACCTCACGCTGAGCGGCACCGAGCCCAACCTGACGATCGACTACTACGGCATGTCGACCTCGTCACCGGCCTGCGAGGCCTACGTGGCCGGCTGCGCGGCGGTGGTCAACACCACGTTCTCCACCTGGAGCGCCACCGGCTGCGCGCTGATCACCAACCCGCCCGGCTGCCTCGCGGGCGCTCCCGCCACCATCAACGTCTCGGGCTCGGCGCCCGCCAGCGTGGGAGGCACGGTCACGACGGTGCGGGTCAGCGACACCAGGCTCAACGTGGCGGCCGTCGACGCGGTGCGAGTCACGGACTGCGGCTCGGACACCGACCAGGACCGCCTGGCCGACTGCGTCGAGACCAACACCGGCCACTACGTGAGCCCCACCAACAGCGGCACCGACCCCTACGACTCGGACAGCGACGGCGACGGCCTCCTCGACGGCGACGAG
>CAYMQR010000222.1:6516-8177 GCA_964392195.1 uncultured bacterium
GGCAACCTGGTGGCCGACGACGACGGCGTCATCGACGGCGGCGTCAACGCGCCCACGTTCCAGGCCATCAAGGCCGCGAACTTCGCGACCAACCGCCAGCACTACGTCCACTACGTGCTCATGCCGCACCGCTACGGCACGTCGAGCAGCAGCTCCGGTCAGGCCGAGCTGCCGGGCAACGACCTGATCGTGTCGCTCTACTGCTACGGCAGCACCAGCAACGTCGCCAACACGATCATGCACGAGCTCGGCCACAACCTCGGCCTGCACCACGGCGGCTTCCAGGACTGCAACTACAAGCCGTCCTACAACTCGGTGATGAACTACCTCTACCAGTTCGACGGCGTCGACACGAACTGCACCCCGCCCGGCAACGGCCTGCTCAGCTACTCGGTCGGCGACCGCATCGCCCTCGACGAGAACGCCCTCGACGAGACCAAGGGCACGTGCGGCACCTCGTCGTGGGACTGGAACGGCGACGGCAGCATCGCGAGCGGCGTGGCGTACGACGTGAACGCGGCCGACACCCTCGAAGGCGTGACCTGCGGCGGCACCAACACGGTGCTCCAGGACTGGAACGACTGGGCCAACCTGAGCTTCGCTGGCCTCATGGACATCGACTTCGCGCCGGGAGTCCGGACGATCGTCGACTGCGATAACCCGCCCCCCGAGGCACGCCGGAAGTAGGGCGGAGAGGGCGCCGCCGATCGGACGTCCCACGGGTGCGCAGTGCGTAGGGGCGAGCGCCAGCTCGCCCGGCGACACGCATCCGCGCCTCGCATCGCCGGGCTAGCCGATCGCCGGATCGGCCCGGTGCGCGGACACGAGTGAGGCCGATCGGTTCCTCTCGCGGTAGGGCTGGCGCCCTCCCCTGCAGGGGGTTGGATCGGCGGTCGCGGCGAACTCGGCGGTGGTGGGGATCGTACGGGCGCACGGCATCGGTGAAGCCGGGCTACCAGCGGGCGCGCATCTCTTCGGCCCAGCCGAAGAGGCGCGCGATCTCGATCGTGTCGCCGCTCGCGGTCACCACGCGGCCCGAGAAGTGGCCGAAGCACACGTGCGCCTTGGCGGCGCCCGCGCCGAGCTGGATGTCGAGGACCTTCTCGAAGGCGGGCTCGAAGGTGAGGTCGACGAGCCCCGAGCGCGGCGCGCGGATCGACCACGGGCGGCGGTAGTCGCTGGTGTCGTAGCGGAAGTCGAGGTCCTCGCCGATCTTGGTCAGGCGCCCGTCGACGCACAGCGCGTTCTCGGTGAAGCCGGTGCCGTCGGTCCATTTGCCGCCGAACTGCAGCCCCACCACGCGCTCGCCCACGCGTCCTGACGCGGCGGCCCAGTTCCACACGGTGCGATAGGGCCATAGCCCGCGCCCGTAGTCGAGGCAGCCGAAGCCCTCGTTCGACGCGTCGAAGCGGTGTGTGAGGCCGTCGAGCGTGACGCGTCCCACGGCGGGACGCGTGTTGTGCTTGGACGTGAACTGGAAGCGCTCCTCGCTCCACGGGATCACGACGCTCAGCGTCTCGTGGCCCGGCGGGCGGGTGACGAGCACGTCGGCCTCGAGCCTGCGCCCGCCGAAGTTGCGGAAGCGCGTGCGGATCCGCGTGCCCGCCGCACTCTCCGTGATCGAGAGCGAGAGCGTCGGCCACGCGAAGTGGATGTCGCCG
>CAYMQR010000223.1:0-1789 GCA_964392195.1 uncultured bacterium
CGATCGGCGAGAACGTCACCGCCAACCTGCGCACGGTGCGCTCGATCCCGCTCAGCCTGCGCGCCGGCGCCGGCCACCCGCCGGTGCCCGCGCGCCTCGACGTGCGCGGCGAGGTCTACATCCCGCTGAAAGACTTCGAGGCGCTCAACGAGCGGCGCGTGGCGGCGGGCGAGCCCGCCTACAAGAACCCGCGCAACACCGCCGCCGGCTCGATCCGCCAGCTCGACCCCAAGCTCACCGCGTCGCGGCCGCTCCGGCTCTTCGCGTACGCGATCGGTGCCGCGCCCGGGCTCGAGGTCGCGAGCCACTTCGAGGCGCTCGAGGCGCTCGCCGCGTGGGGCTTCCCGGTCAGCAAGCTGCGCAAGCGCGTGAGCACCGTCGAGGACGTGCTCGCCTATCGCGAGGACATCCTCGCGCGCCGCGACGAGCTGCCCTACGAGGTCGACGGCGTGGTGATCAAGGTCGACTCGTTCGCCCACCAGCGCAACCTCGGCACGCTCACCGCGACGCCGCGCTGGGCGCTCGCCTACAAGTTCCCGCCGCGCCCGGCGCGCACCCGCGTGAACGACATCGTCGCGCAGGTGGGGCGCACCGGCACGCTCACGCCGGTGGCGCACCTCGAGCCGGTCGACGTGGGCGGCGTCACCGTGAGCCGCGCCACGCTCCACAACCTGAGCGAGGTGCGGCGCAAGGACGTGCGGATCGGCGACTGGGTGATGGTGCAGCGCGCCGGCGACGTGATCCCCGAGGTGGTGCGCGTGCTCACCGAGGAGCGCGGCGGCGACGAGCGCGAGTTCGAGATGCCCGAGCGCTGCCCCGCGTGCGAGGCGCCGATCGAGCACGAGGAAGGCGAGATCGCGTACCGCTGCACCAACATCCAGTGCCCGGCGCAGCTCAAGGAGGCGCTCCGGCACTTCGCGTCGCGCGACGCCATGGACATCGAGGGGCTGGGCTCGAAGCTGGTCGATCAGCTCGTCGAGAAGGGGCTCGCTGAGAGCCCCGCGGACCTCTACAGGCTCACCCCCGAGCAGCTCGCCGAGCTCGAGCGCATGGCGGAGAAGAGCGCCACCAACCTCCACCAGGCGATCGAGGCGAGCCGCGCGCGGGGCGTGGACCGGCTGGTGCTGGCGCTCGGCATCCGCCACGTCGGGCGCGCGACGGCGCGCGCGCTGGTCAACCACTTCGTGAGCCTCGAGGCGATCCGCGACGCGAGCCTGGAAGAGCTCCAGAACGTGAGCGACGTGGGGCCCGAGGTGGCGGCGAGCATCACCGCCTTCTTCGCCAACGAGCGCAACCGCGCCGTGGTCGCCGCGCTGCGCGCCGAGGGGCTCGGCGAGCCGGGCGCGGCGAGCGAGGGCCCGCGGCCGCTGTTCGGCAAGACGTTCGTGGTCACGGGCACGCTCGCCGGCTTCACCCGCGACGAAGCGCGGCGCGCGATCGAGGAGCGCGGCGGCAAGTGCAGCGAGTCGGTGAGCAAGAAGACCGATTACGTGGTGGTCGGCGAGAAAGCCGGCTCGAAGGCCGAGAAAGCCGAGAAGCTCAAGGTCCCCATCCTCGACGAACCCGCCTTCCGCGCCCTGCTCGACGAAGCCAGCTGATCGGCGCGAGCCGCGCGCCGGCCGCATCGCCGACGCTCCTCCAACCGCACCGCCCTCGGAGGGGCATGCGCCTGCATGCCCGGCGACAGGCACGGTCCCCGGCACCGCCGGGACGATCGTTCGCTGTACGGACCCACGCCATACAGGGATCCACGCCGTCGGCGACGCACAGTCCGTCGCGTATCGCCGGG
>CAYMQR010000223.1:1889-8163 GCA_964392195.1 uncultured bacterium
GCGACGCACAGTCCGTCGCGTATCGCCGGGCGCGCGGCGCGCGCCCCTCCGACCGAAAGGCCCCCGCGCGTTCCCGTGCCTTTGGAGCGCGCGAATTCCTGGACATCGGTTTGCGGGCTCAGGTAGCCTCGCCGGGCCATGCGCACGGAGACGGTGAGTTTCCCGGGACCCGACCGCCGGACGGTCAATTGCCTCGTCTATCGGCCCGATTCCGCCGCTCGCGCCACGGTCTTCCTGGTCCCGGCGCGGCCGCTCTTCCCCACCGACTACGAGTGGCTGATCCGCCCCCTGGTGGACGCCGGCCTCGCGGTGGTCGGCATCTACCAGCGCGGCTTCGGCTCGGAGGGCGCGGATGACCGCAGCGGCCCCAAGGCCATCGGCACCATCCGCAAGAGCGTCGGCACGCTGATCGACAAGGGCGTCGTGACCGACCCGGTCGCGCTCATCGGCCACTCGAGCGGCGCCCAGACCGCGCTGCTCACCGCCGCCGCCGACGAGCGCTTCAAGACCGTGGTGGCGCTCGCGCCGGTCGCCGACCTCGCCGCCCACCTCAAGGCCGCGCGCGGCTACCTGCCGAGCGTCGAGGAGGAGTGGCGGCAGCTCTACGGCGAGGTCTTCGAGGACCCCGACGAGGCCTACCGGGTGCGCTCGCCGCTCCACGTCGTCGACCAGATCAAGTGCCCGGTGCTCTTGATGGGCGGCGAGATGGACCACGTCGTGCCGCCCTACCACGCGCGCGCGCTGCACGCCGCGCTCGAGGGCTCGGGCACCACCAGCCGCTGCGTCGTGCTGCCGTGGCTCGGCCACTTCTTCGAGGCGTTCGGCTTCCACGGCAACCAGTTCGATCGCGTCCTCGACGAGACCCTCGGCTGGCTCGCGACCCACCTCGCCGCGCTCGCGCCGAGCGAGACCGCGAGCGGCGAAGGCCGCGCCGCGGCCACCAAGAGCGCGCCCTCCACCGCGATCGGCGAAAGCACGATCACGGCGGCGCCGCCCAAGACCACCGCGAACGGCTCGCCGGCCACCGACACCATGCCCTCGCGTCCGCTCGCGGACGCGGGCGCCAAGTCCGCCTGACCTCGCGGCCGCTCCGTCGTCCCTCGCGCGTGCCCCGCCGCGCGATGCCTTCGATCGCCATGCGGCTTCGCCCCCTCCCGCTCGCGCTCGCCGCCGGCATCGCGCTCGTGGCGATCGCCGCCGCCGCCTCGCCGGCGCGCGCCGAGGCCCCGCGGCGCGCGCTCACCGACGGCTGGCGCTTCCAGCTCGCGCCGCGCGCGAGCTGCGCCGCGATCGCCAAGGACGACGCGCAGTGGCGGAGCGTGCGCCTGCCGCACACCTGGAACGACGTCGACACCTTCGACGCCCACGTCGGCTACGAGCGCGACCGCGGCTGCTATCGCCTCGACCTCGAGTCGCGCGGCGAGTGGGCCGGCAAGCTGGTGCGGCTGCGCTTCCTCGGCGCCTACGCGAGCGCGCGGCTGTGGCTCGACGGGACCGAGCTCGGCCGCTTCGACGGCGACTTCACCGGCTTCCACGCCGACGTGCCCGCCGAGCGCCTCCTCGACGGCGGACGCGCGCGCCCCTTCACGCTCGACGTCGAGGTCGACAACCGCGCCTCGAAGAGCGTGCTGCCCGGGCGCCCCGACCCCGACTACAACCTCTACGGCGGGCTCTACCGCGAGGCCCACCTCGAGGTCCTCGACCCGCTCCACGTCGAGCCCGAGGCCACCTTCGCGCGCCCCGCGCCGATGAACGACGGCGTGTGGCTGGTGCCGGTCACCGTGGGCCTCGCCAACGCGGGCGCCGCCGCGGTGAACGCGGAGGTCGAGCTCGACCTCACAGCGCCCGACGGCAGCGTGGAAGCGCACGGCGCGGGGCGCGTCGAGGTGCCCGCGGGCGGCGCGGCGCGCGTGGAGATCGACCTCGGGCCGCTCGACCACCCGGCGCTGTGGTCGCCCGCGCAGCCGGCGCTCCACGAGGTCCACGTGCGGCTGCGCCGCGGCGTCGCGCTCGGCGACGAGCACCGCTTCGCGATCGGGCTGCGCACCGCGCGCTTCGACGCCGAGCGCGGCTTCCTCCTCAACGGCGCCCCGCTCGCGCTGCGCGGCGCCAACCGCCACCAGGACTTCCCGGGGATGGGGAGCGCGCTGCCCGCCGGCTTCCAGGAGCTCGACGCGCGGGTGCTCAAGTCGATGGGCGGGAACTTCGTCCGCACCAGCCACTACCCGCAGCACCCCGCGTTCCTCGACGCGTGTGACCGCCTCGGCGTCGTGGTGTTCGAGGAGATCGCCACCTGGAAGACCGTCGGCGGGCGCGGCTTCCAGGACGCCGCCGCGCGCATGATGCAGGCGATGATCGAGCGCGACCGCAACCACCCGTCCATCGTGCTGTGGGGGATGATGAACGAGGGGCGCTCGGCGCCGATGTTCGAGCGGCTCAGGAAGATCGCCGCCGGCGCCGACCCGACCCGCGGCGTCGGCTACGCCGAGCACCGCTTCGAGCGCGCGCTCAGCAAGAAGACCGCCGGGCTCGCCGACGCGATCGGCCTCAACTACCGCCCCGAGAGATACGCCGAGTTCAAGGAGGCGTTCCCTGCTGGCGCGTTCTTCGTCTCCGAGCACACCAACCGCAGCCACACCACGCGCGGCGACCTCGCCGCCGAGCTGATCCAGGTGCGCTTCATCGACGCCGACCTGAACACCTACGCCGCTCTTCCCTGGCTCGGCGGGCACGCGCTGTGGAGCCTCCACGACTACGGCACCGAGCGCCCCGGCAAGAAGACCCGCACCATCCACACCTCGGGCGCGGTCGACGCGGCGCGCGTGCCGCGGGCGAGCTATCGCTACCTCGCGGCGCGCTGGAGCGAGGTACCGCGCGCCGAGATCCTGCTGCCGCCGGTGACGAGCGAGGCGTTCGCCGCGACCAAGGCGCCGGGCGGCGGCGAGCCGCTCGCCGCGGGGACCGTGGTGGTGCCGATCGCGACCAACTGCCGCGGCGGCGTGACGCTCACGGCCGACGGCGTCGAGCGTGGATCGAAGGCTGGCAAGCCGCTCCTCGAGTGGACGCTGACTTCGCCGCCGTCACGGCTCGACGTGCGCGCCGAGTGCGGCGACGGGCGGATCGCCGAGGCGCGCTGGGAGAAGCCCGGCCCCGGCGTGCGGCTGGTGCTGACCAGCGACGTGCCGGACGTGCCGCGCGACGGCTCGAACGCGGCGCTCGTGAACGTGCGCGTCGAGGACGCCGCGGGGCGGCTCGCGAGCGACTGGAGCGGCGACGTGATCGTGACCACCACCCGCGCCGGGCGCGCGGTCACGATCGGCGATCGCGGGCGCGTGCCGATCGCCGGCGGCCTCGGCGCCTTCGCCGTCGAGAGCACCGCCGGCGCCGCCCGCGACGCCGCCATCCGCGTCATCGCCACCCAAGGCGGCCTCGCCCCCGCCAACCTCGTCCTGCCCACGCGCTGAGCCGGGCGCTCGAGTCCTCTCCCCCTCGGAGGGCCCGCCTCCCGGCGGGCCGCCAGCCCCACACCGCGGACGGCCAGGAGGCCGTCCCTCCGAACCGAACCGAGATCGTTCGCGCAATTCCGATCGCCGCCCTCGCCGCCCGCCGTCGCCAAGACGCGCCACCGCCAGTCAGACTGGCGATCGCATGCAGCTCGACCCCGACAACACGCCCAAGACCGCGCGCCCCGCGTCCACGGTGGTGCTGCTGCGCGAGCCCGCGCCGGGCAGCGACCAGCCCTTCGAGGTCTACTTCACGCGCCGCCCCGACCACTTCACGTTCGTCGGCGGCTTCCACGTGTTCCCCGGCGGCGCCATGGACACGGCCGACGCCCGCCCCACGACGCTCGCGCGCGTGCGCGGTCTCGCCGCCGAGAAAGCGCACGCCGACCTCACCGGCTGCGCCGACTGCACCACCGCCCTCGCCCACTGGGTGACCGCCGCGCGCGAGGTGTTCGAGGAGGCGGGCGTGCTGCTCGCGGTCGACGCCGCCGGCGCCAGCGTGAGCCAGGACCTCGTCCGCGAGGTGCTCGCGAGCGTGCCGCGCAGTCACGAGCACTTTGCGGCGGAGGCGTTCCTCGATCAGCTCGATCGCCACGACCTCGCGATCGACGCCCGCTCCATCCGCTACTTCGCGCACTGGATCACGCCGCCCGGCCCGCCGCGGCGCTTCGACACCCGCTTCTTCGTCGCGCGCATGCCCGCCGGCCAGACGCCCGTCCCGCACCCCACCGAGGTGGACGGCGACACCTGGCTCGGCCCCAACGCCGCCATCGCGCGCTGGGAGGCCGGCGAGTTCTCGCTCATGCCGCCCTCGGTCTTCACCCTCCAGCAGCTCGCCAACTTCGCGTCGATCGGCGCCGTCTTCGACGACCCCGACCTCGCCGCCGACTCCGAAACCCGCGGCAACGCCAGACTCGCGACGGCCTGGTAGAGGGCCGCCGGCGATCCATCCCGATCCCTTCCGCGATCATCCACTCGATTCCCTTCCCCCTCTTCGGAGGGCCCGCCTCCCGGCGGGCCGGCGACACGCGCCGCCGCAACACCGCCCACCACGCCCGATCCCTGTACGCCGTCCCCAACGGCCGCTGGCGGACGGCCAGGAGGCCGTCCCTCCGAGCCGAACCGCGATCGCCGGCCCTGCCACCCCCTTCGGAGGGCCCGCCGCCCGGCGGGCCGCCGACACGCGCCGCCGCAACACCGCCCGCGACGTCCGATCCCTGTACGCCTCGGGCCTCACGCTCCACGTCCTGCGCTTCCGGACGCCTGGCGAGCGGGTAAGATCGCCCGCATGACCTCCCCGATCGCACCGCACCGCCCCGACGCCGCTCCGGAACCGTGGGAGGAGACGCTCGCGGACGGCAGCGGCCCCGTGACGCTCGGCCCCGCCTACCTCGCCGCCGTCGCTCGCCTGGAAGCTCTCCCCGAGAACCGAGACGGCGCCGACAAGAGCTGGGTCCTGCGCGCGATGCGCCTCGCCCGCGAGCGCCGCACCAAGACCGTCCGCGTCCGATGACCCCCACGGACCCGGTGCTCGCGCTCGTGAGGGCGTTCCACGAGCAGGGCGTTCGCTTCGTCGGTATCGGCGTTTGGTCCGCGAACCTCTACGGCCGCGACACCGGCGCCCTCTTCGGTACCGAGGACTGCGACCTCCTGTTGCCGCTCGATCCCGCGAACGAGCTCGAGGCATGGCTTGCCGCGCGCGCGGCCGGCTTCGCCCTCGAAGCCCTCGGTGAGCCGCTCGGCGATCCGCTCGACCGCGTACTAGCCGCGCGGGTGGTCGAACGCCGCGCGCTCGTCAGCGCGATCAGCCCTGACCGATTCCGTGTCGACCTCTCCCTCGTCATGAGCGGCTTCACCTTCGACGAAGCCTGGAGCGCCCACCACGAGTTCGAGATCGACGGGATCCGCATCCCGGCCGCAGCCCTCGAGCACATCGTTCGCTCCAGGGCGCTCGCGGGACGCCCCAAGGATCGCCTCTTCCTCGCCACCCACGCCGAAGCCCTCCGGCGCGCGACCGGACGCGACCCGGAGCGCGACGGTTAGTCCCCGACCGCCCCTTTGGCGGACGGCCAGGAGGCCGTCCCTCCGAACCGGACCGCCATCTCCCCCCCTTCGGAGGGCCCGCCTCCCGGCGGGCCGCCGACACGCGCTGCCGTCCCACCGCCCGCCACGCCCGATCCCTGTACGCCTCCGCCCGCGGCACGTGGCGTCGGCCGCGGCGCTCGCTCGTTCAGCCCCGTCCCATCCGCCCCCGACCAGCCGCTAGAATGGCTACCGGCACAAGACGGAGGTGAACTGCATGGATGCGATCAAGGTCGAGACCACGGTCGACGAGGCCGCCGCGAACGCGATCCCCGCGCTCAGGCCGCTGCTGGGAAAGCGTGTCGAGCTCATCGCGCTCACGACCGACGTCTCCCCCGATGAGGCGGCTCGGACCCGGCTCACGTTCGACACGCTCCTCGAGCGACGGATCGACGCCCCCGTCGGCGCGCCTCCGCTGACGGACGCAGACATCCAGCGCGCCATCGTCGCGGGAGCGCTCGATGGAAGCGTTTGAGATGAACGCGATCGAGCGCACCCGAGCGTGCGCCACGGCCTCGCTCCCCGCCCGCAATCCCAAAGAACGCATCGCGAGCGTGCGCAGGGCTGCCGGGGTTAAGATCGTCTCCTCACGCTCGAGCGCTCGCAGCGGAGCCGAACCATGACCGCGTCACCGCTCCTCGATCGAATCGCCGTCGATCCCAACGTCTGTCACGGCCAAGCGCACATCA
>CAYMQR010000224.1:0-8120 GCA_964392195.1 uncultured bacterium
CCTCGATGGAGCAAGAGGTGGCGGCCCACCCCGGTCGCGAGCGCGCCGCGCGCCGCGAGCCACGCGTCCCACTCCGACGAGCGGATCGCGGGCAGGTCCACCCACAGGCCGCCGCGAGCGTGCTCGGCGAGGAAGCCGTCGACACCGGCGAGCGCGTCACCGACGAGCCCTGGCGACGCGCCCAGCCCGAGCGCGCGGTTGGCGAGCAAGTGCGGCACCGCGGCGCTCGCGTAGAGACGCACCCGACCACCGGCGAGCGAGCGGCGCTCGAAGGTGCGCTCTGGCCGGCCGCCGGCGCGCGCCTGCCGGTCGGCGGCCTCGAACCACCCGTCCATCAGCGCCGCCTCGAGCCGGTCGGCCGTTCGCAGCGCCCGTTCGTCGTCTTCCATCGGTCACCTCCCGATCCGCAGGCGTGCCATCCGGCGGAACGATGTTCCGCGCGACGTCACGCCACCGGGTCGAAACCGCAAACCGTGCTCGCCGCGGCGCCGCTGAGCGCGCCGACCGCGGCCGAGCCATTCGATGAGGAGGAAGACCATGGAATCGTGGATGAGCTGGCTGATGGCGGTGCCCTTTGTGTGGTTCGCGGCGGTGGCGCTGGCGGAGCGGCTCTGGCCCGCCGCCGAGCCGCCCCGAGTGCGCGGCTGGCGGATCCAGGGAGTGGTGAGCCTGGGGGTGCTGTTCGCGAGCTCGATCGCGTTCCCGATGCTCTGGGACACGTGGCTGGGCGCGCACCGGCTGGTCGACGCGAGCGCGCTCGGGCTGGTGGGCGGCGCGGTCTACGGGCTGGTGGCGGTGCAGCTCTTCAGCTACGGGTGGCACCGCGCCATGCACCGGGTGCCGTTCCTGTGGCGGTTCCACCAGCTCCACCACGCCGCCGAGCGCTTCGACGTGTACGGCTCGCCGATGCTCCACCCCGTGGACATCGCGGGGTTCTCGCTGGCGTCGAGCCTGGGGATGGTGTGGGCGCTCGGGGTCTCGGGCGAGAGCGCGATGCTCGCCGGCACCGTGGGCACCCTGCTCGCGATCTTCCAGCACGCGAACCTGCGCACGCCGCGCTGGCTCGGCTACCTGGTCCACCGCCCCGAGAACCACTCGGTGCACCACGCCCGCGGCGTGCACGCGCTCAACTACGGCGACATCACGCTCTGGGACATCGTCTTCGGCACCTTCCGAAACCCCAACGATTTCGCGGGCGAATACGGCTTCTGGGACGGCGCCTCACGGCACCTCGGGCGGCTCCTGGTGGGAAAGGACGTCACGGTGCCACCCACCCTCGAAGTCGCCGACCCCGCCGCAGTGCCCGGCGAGCTAGCGGCGGCGTGACGAGAACAGCCCTCGATTCTGCACCCTTCGGAGGGCCCGCCTCCCGGCGGGCCGCCCACTCACCCCCGCCAATCGCTCGCAGCGCGGGGCCTCGTCCCCCGCCCCTTCCACGTGTCCCCCGCGCCGCCCCGGTTAGTCAGCGCTATCCTCGCGCTCCGCGATGACCCATCCCGGCCCCAGCGCCCCGCCCTCTCCGCCACCGGCCCTGGCCCTCGTCACCGGCGCCGGCGGCTTCATCGGCTCGCACCTCGTCGAGCACCTCCGCGAGAGCGGCTTCGCCGTTCGCGCCGCCGACGTCCCGGGCGCGGACCTGAGCGCGGCGCGAGCGCTCGGCTGCGACACCGCCGAGGTCTCGCTCGACGACCCCGCGACCCTCGCCGCCGCGTGCGCGGGCGCGGAGCTGGTGTTCCACGTCGCCGCGATCTTCGACTTCCGCACACCGTGGCCACGCCTCGAGCAGGTGAACGTCGCGGGCGCCGCCGCCATGGCGGACGCCGCCGCGAGCGCGGGCGCGCGCCGGCTGGTGTTCTTCTCGAGCGTCGGCGTGTACGGGCTCCCGGCGGTGCGCGGCATCGCGGAGGACGGCCCCAAGGCGCCGCGGAACGGCTACGAGCGCTCCAAGTGGCTCGGCGAGCAGGCGGTGATGGAGGTCGGCCGGCGGCGCGGCCTCGAGGTGGTGGCGATCCGCCCCACCCTCGTCTACGGACCGCGCAGCCGCTTCGGCCACGCCGTCATGCTCGCGCTGCTCTCGATGCGCGCGAGCAGCCGCCGTCCTGGCGTTGTGCCGTTCGTCGACGGCGGCCCGCTCGTCCACAGCGTCCACGTCCGCGACGTCGCGCGCGCCGCGCGCTGGGTGGGCGAACGCGGCGAGCCCGGCCACGCGTACAACGTCGCCGACCGCACGCCGATGCCGCTCGGCGACTTCGGCGAGGCGCTCGTGACGGCGAGCGATCTGCCGTTCGAGCGGCGCTGGAAGCATCGGCGCGTCGTCGCGAAGACGTTGCTCACCGGCGCCAAGCTCGCGCTGCCGGTGCTCGGCGATCGCTGGGAAGGGAAGCTGCGCAGGCTGTGGCAGCGGCGCGTCGAGCGCCACGGGCTGGTCCCGGCGATCCAGGTCGGCCTCGACCGCGAGTGGATCCAGTACCTCTCCGGCGACCACTGCTACGACACCGCCAAGCTCGCCGCGCTCGGCTTCACCTGGGAAGAGCCCGATCCCCGGCGCGGCCTGCGCGACACCGTCCGCTGGTACCGCGACGCCCGCTGGCTGCCGCGGCCGACGGCGGCCGTGGTGGCCGCGGATCCGCCGCCGCACGAGTGACGCCGTTCAGCGGCCGTGCCGTCGCGCTCACCCGTCTGCGGCCCGCCGGAGGCGGGCCCTCCGAGCTGGTGCTACGCGCTTTCTCGGAGGGACCGCCTCCTGGCGGTCCGCGTCGCGCCTCCGGCGCGCCGGTGGCGGGTGTGGGTTGCGAGCAACAGGCTCGCGGCTCCGACCAGCGCCGCGAAGGTACCGCTCGGGGCGCCGTCGCCCACGTTGCAGCCACCTCCACCGCCGCCCGAGGAGCGGACGGTGATGCTTCGGGTGTCGCGAGTGGGATCGCTGGCGCCGGCGCTGTTGGTGCAGGTGAAGGAGACGGTGTGGGTGCCGGCGATCGAGAACGTGACGGCGCCGGTCGTCAGGCCGTCGATCGGCGAGACGCCGGACGCGGCGTCGAAGCTCCAGCGGCCCGCGAGCCCGTCCGGCGTGAAGGGGTCGGTGCACGTTCCGCTGAACGTGACGGTCTGACCGGCGCGCACGGTCACGTCGCCGCTGGGCTCGGTGATGGTCGCGATCGGTGTCGAGCCGACGCGCTCTTCGAGCAGCTCGGCGGAGCGCTCGGCGTCGACGAGCGGGGCGCCCTGCCCGGCCGTCTCGTCGCCGGGCCGCTTGGTCGCGGTGCCGCCGTCGATGAGCGCGCGGCGGACGTCGCCGGCGCTCGCGCTCGCGAAGGCGCCGCGCAGCAGCGCCGCCACGCCGGCCACGTGCGGCGCGGACGCCGACGTGCCGCAGAACGGGTTGCGGAACTGGCTCTCGGGGCTGATCGACACGCAGTCGATGCCGCTCACCTCGGGCTTTCCCGCGCGCGTCTCGGGCGCCGGGAAGAACACCGTGATCGGCCCCTCGCCGCTGTAGGTGGTGATGTCGTCGTGGCCCTCGTCCACGGCGTTGATCGCCGCCACCGCCACCGCCTCGGTCACGGCCGGGTGGCCGAAGAAGCTGTCGGCGCGGGTGCCGTACTGGGTGGGGCCGTAGCTCACGCGCTGGCTGAAGTAGAGCTCGACCTCGCGGGACTCGCCGCTCTCGCGGCGGATCGCGATCTCGACGTCGCAGGGCTCCGCGCTGACGCACGGCAGGCTCACCACCTCGAACGGGTTGGCGGTGTCGAAGCGCTTCGAGCAGGTGTCGGCAACGCCTTCCGCCTGGCTCACCAGGCACACGGCGTAGTCGTCGGTGACCGACTCGAACGGGTTGGCCCACTGCAGGTAGACGCTCATCCCGCCGACCGGGACGTGGACCGGCATCGTGACGTCGCCGCCACCGAAGTCGTGGGAGCGCAGCGCGTCGCCGGCGTCGGTGAAGCGCGCCTGGTAGTGGCTGTCGCCGAAGTTCGCGGCGGCCGAGACCCACACCGCGCCCTTGGCGATCGCTTCGCTCACGGCGACGGCGTCGATGCCGTCCTCGAACCACGAGGTGCCGAGGAAGTTCACGTCGTCGACGATCACGCTCGCGCCCCACTCGTCGACCAGCCGGCTCGCGCAGTCGGCGAAGTCGAGGATGGTCTGGGTGCGGCCGCTCGGACCGCTGCAGAAGCCGAGCTTCGCGCCGGGAGCGAGGTCGTGGACGATCTCCATCAGCACCGTGCCCTCGTTGCCGTCGCCGGGCCGCAGGATCGCGACGTCGCCCGGCAGGTCGCCGGCGTCCCGCGACGCCTGGAAGCCGAGCGCGCCGTCGGAGATCGCGCCCACTCGCGCGCCTTGACCGGTGACGCCGCGCGCGCGCAGCAGGTCGGCGCGGTGGATCGCGTCGCCCTGGGTCTGGGTGCCGCCGCTCTGCGCCACGGCGTAGATCGGCGGCGAGATGCGGCGCACGAACGGCAACGCGGCGATCGCGTCGAGGCCCGCCGCCGGCGCCCACGCCGGCGCCGCGCCGGCGCGCTCGCTCACGAGCTCCACCTCGGCGCCCGCGAGCGCGAGCGCGTCGCGAGCGGCGGCATCCGCACGCGACACGTACACGAAGACGTGAAGCCGCCCCGCGCCGTCGGCCCGCACCATCCCCGCCGGCCCCACCTCCCGAACCATCACCGACGCGGCCCGCGCCGAGCTCGACGCGCGCGCCACCTCGGCGGCGGCCGCGCGCAACAGCGGGCTCACGTCGCGGGACGTGGCGCTCCGCGCGTGCGATGCGGTGAGCGCGGCGGCGAACACGGCCCACACGGCGAGCCACGAGCGACGCGAGGAGCAGATCGAGATCGAGAGACCAGGGCGCATGACGAGATCCTCCGGGCGAGGGCCGCTCACGCTATACCGAGCGCGATGCCCAAGCCCAGCGCCGGACTGCTCCTCTACCGCTGGAACGCGGGCGCGCTCGAGCTCTTCCTGGTCCATCCCGGCGGGCCGTTCTGGGCCAAGAAGGACCTCGGCGCGTGGTCGATCCCCAAGGGCGAGATCGAGCCCGACGAGGACATGCTCGCCGCCGCGTGCCGCGAGACCACCGAGGAGACCGGCTATGTCGCCTGTCCGCCGTTCCTCGCGCTCGCGCCCGCGCGGCAGAAGAACGGCAAGATCGTGCGCGCATGGCTCGCCGAGGCGCCCGACCTCGACGCCGCTGCGATCCGCAGCAACACCTTCGAGCTCGAGTGGCCGCCGCGCTCGGGCCGCACCGCGACCTTCCCGGAGGTGGACCGCGCGGAGTGGTTCTCGGCCACCGAGGCCCGTGCGAGGATCCTCCCCGGTCAACTTCCGCTCGTCGAGGAGGCGGTCGCTCTGCTGAGCCGCTCGACAGTCACGCCCTCGCGATCGTGATGCGCCGGAAAGGTGCGGTCCCGATGCCGGCTCGCGCGCGCGCACCGCGTCCCCGCTGGCCCGGAGGGGCACGCGCCGCGTGCCCGGCGATACGCCTAGGCGAGCGCCTTCTGGATGTCGTGGATCCCAGTTCGTCGTACAGAGACCTACGGGATCGGCGGTGCAGCACCGTCGCGTATCGCCGGTCGCGCAGCGCGCGACCCTCCGCGATCGCCGTGGAGGGCCGCGCTCCGTCGCGGCCGCGGGTAGACGATCGCGATCGATCGCCGGCGGGCGGGCGCAGGCCCCGCCCCTACGACCGCCTCCGCGCGGCGCTTGCGGCCGCGGCGCTGCTGCTGACGGGCGCACCGCTCGGCTGCGGCTCGAGCGGCCCCGAGAGCGTCGCGGTGCGCGACCTGGGCGCGACGATCGAGCTTCGTGGCGCGGGCGCGCGCGTCACCGTGAGCCGCGACCCGTTCCGGCTCACCTTCGACGCGGACGGCGGCCCGACCGTGACCGAGGCGGACTCGGGGCTCTTCTTCGTGAGCGGCGGCGAGCGCGTGCTGCTCGGCGCGGTCGCGAGCGCGGACGTGGGCCCGGGCCTGGTCCGGCTGCGCGTGGGCAGCGCGCGCGGCGACGCCACCGTGGAGATCTCGTTCCCGAAGAGCGGTGTGGCGCGGGTGTCGTTCCGTCCGCCGGCCGGCGCCGCCGCGACGGCCGCGGGCGAGCGCCTCGACTCGCCGGCCGACGAGTCGATCTACGGCCTCGCCGAGCGCGCCGTCACCAACGTGATCCTGAGCGAGGCCTTCGCGCTGCCGGTCGGCGGTCTCGACCGCCGCGGCACGCAGGTCGACATGAAGATGGAGGCGACGGTCGCGCTCTTCACGCCGTTCTTCCACACCTCCCGCGGCTACGGCGTCTTCGTGGAGGGCACGGCGATCGGCCGCTACGACCTCGCGAAGGCCAACGCGGACGCGATCGAGTACGAGTTCGAGATCCCGCCCGGCCGCGACTCGCTCGACTACGTCTTCCTCGCGGGGCCGAGCCCCGACGCGATCCTCGACCGCTACACCTCGCTCACCGGCCGCCCGTTCCTGCCGCCCGAGTGGGCGTTCAAGCACTGGCGCTGGCGCGACGAGCACCGCGTGGCCGCGCCAGCCACCCTCGACGGCGTCGCGATGAACGCCGACCTCGTCGACGACCTCACCCACTACGAGGAGCTCGGCATCCCGGTCGGCAACTACACGATCGACCGCCCGTGGGGCGCAGGCGACCTGCCGGGCCTCGTGCCCCCCGAGCAGCCCGGCTTCGGCGCTCTGTATTGGGACGAGGCGCGCTTCCCCCACCCCGAGGAGATGATCGCGTCGCTCACCCGGCGCGGCTATCACCTCTTTCTGTGGGTCGCGCCGTGGGCGACCGGCGTCACCACCAACCGCGAGGCGAAGGAAAACGGCTACCTCGCGCCGAGCTCGGACTACATCATCGACTTCACCAACCCGGCCGCCGCCGCGTGGTGGCGGGAGAAGATGGAGGGCCTCGCGCGCATGGGGGTCTCGGGCTTCAAGATCGACCGCGGCGACGAGGACACGCCGAGCAAGCCCAGCGACGTCTACTGGGACGGGCGCACCGGCGCCGAGCTCCAGAACGACTACCCGACGCTCATGGCGAAGGTCCACCACGACGCCGTGCGCGCGGTGCGCGGCGACGACTTCCTCAACTACCCGCGCGCCGGCTACGCGGGCGCGCAAGCCTGGGCCGGCTTCTCGGCGGGCGACGTGCCGGGCAAGAACCTGTTCGGCCGGCCCACCGACGCCGGACTTCGGCTCGCGATCCTCGCGATGCAGAACGCGGGGCTCATGGGCTTCCCGATCTGGGGCTCGGACACCGGCGGCTACGAGCAGTTCGGCGACCGCGAGGTGTTCGCGCGCTGGCTCGAGTTCAGCGCGTTCTCGCCCATCATGGAGATCGGTGGCACCGGCACCCACGCGCCGTGGGACATGCCCACCCAGCCCCACTACGACGCCGAGATGATCGACATCTACCGGCGCTACGTGACGATCCACCACGCGCTGGTGCCGTACCTGTACGAGCACGCGGTGGAGGCGCACCGCTCGGGGCGGCCGATCGCGAAGCCGCTCTACCTCGGCTACCCGGACGACCCGCGGCTGCGCGACCGCTGGGAGGAGTTCCTCCTCGGCGACGACATCCTGGTGGCGCCGGTGTGGAAGCTCGGCACCCGCAGCGTGGACGTCTACCTGCCGGCGGGGACGTGGGTGGACTACTGGAAGCCCGAGCGGGTGATCGAGGGGCCGAAGGACCTGGGCGGCGAGCCCGCCCCGTTCGACCGCATCCCGATCTACGTCCGCGCCGGCGCGGACGTGCTCGGGACGTTCTGATCAGAATTCACAGAACGCCAGTGGATTTCAATACAGATCGCCATTTGATTCCTCTGATTTCCGCCAGTGAATTTCGGTACGATCAGCTTTCTAGATTTCTCAAATCTCGCGCAAAATAGGCCCCAAATGCGCTCGTAGGGGCGACCGCGAGGTCGCCCGGGATCGGGACCGAGCGTGGGTGTGTAGGGGAGGGCGTGAGCCCTCGCGGGAACGGAACCACACGGCGCGATCGTGTCCGTGATCCGGAACCGATTCGCGGCGCGCCGGAGGCGCGCCCTCCAGACCGAGGTCGGGCGGTCCGGCGGCGGGGGCGTGATCGCGTATCGCCGGGCACGCGGCGCGTGCCCCTCCGGACCTCTG
>CAYMQR010000225.1:0-8113 GCA_964392195.1 uncultured bacterium
TGTGCCCGGGGATCATCGACACCCCCATCAAGCACTCGCTGACGTGGCTCCACCTCGACAAGGACAAGATGCTCGCCGATCCGCTGATCCGCCTCACCGCACCCGACGTGTGCGCGCGGGTGATCGTGCGCGGTGTCGAGCGCAACCGGCCGGTGATCGTGGTGACCGCGACCGCCAAGGGCTCGTGGGGGCTCTACCGGGCGGTTCCTCAGTTCGTGGCGGGGTGGCTCGGCAACGCGGTGATGGGCCAGATGCGGAGGCGATACGCGACCCGTCCCGCTTGAGCGTCCACTGCTCGGCTTCATCCTGGCGCCGATCGCCACCGCGGCGCTGGCCGGCGTGGCGCGGGCCGCAGAGCCCGAGCGAACGCTCTGCTACACGGCCACCACCACGATGTGGTCGGCGCAACCGGGCGGCTCGACGGGTGGCGACGTCCCGACCTCGGAGAATGCGCTCGATCGCATCCGCGCCGCTTTTCGCCTGTGGGCCGAGGCCTCGGGGGGCCGGCTCGCGTTCCGCGAGCAGCAAGCCACCGCCCGTTCGTACGACGGCAAGGCGCAGGTGCCGTACGATGGCTGCATCCACGTGGTGCTGGCGGGCGACTACAACTTCCACGGCGAGCTCGGCTTCGGCGGGTTCACCGGTGACATCCCCGCGCCCTACAAGCGCGGCTACGTGTTCCTGAACCACGCACCGGCTGCACACACCAGCGGCGTCCTCGTCCACGAGGTCGGCCACGCGCTCGGGCTGCCGCACGCCGCGACGCCGGCGTCCGCGCTGTGGAGCGGGCCCAACGTCTGGGACGTGGACCCGCCCGCCGCGCTCTCCGAGCAGGACGGCGCGGACCTGCTGGCGCGCTGGGCGCCTGCCTCGGTCTACGCCATCCGGGGCACGGTCGAGACCGGGCACGAGCACGCCGTGACCTTCGTGTTCGCGGTCGATCCACGCAACGGGCACACGTACTCGGCTCGCTCCGACGTGCAGGGGCGGTTCGCGATCGCGTTGCTGCGGCCCGGCGAGTATCGGCTGGTGGCGAAAGCCGCCGAGGTCTCGAACGACCTGGCGGCGCTGCGACGCCAGGCGCGGATCCCGCACAGCCCGAGCTGGTACGTGTCCGCGGGAGTGAGCTCCGCCGACCCCGCGCGCGGCGCCGTGCTGTCCGTCTCCGACGCGCGCCGCAGCGTCGACGGCGTGCGGGTCCGCATGATCGACCGTCCGCCGGTCTTTGCGCTGGCCGGAGCGCGGGGCGTCGCTCCCAACCCTGGTGCCCTCGCCGCGCTGGAGCCGGGCGCTGACGCGACGCTCGAGATCGACGGAGTCGGCACCGAGCTCGAGTCGCTCGCGAGCTACGGCAGCGAGCCCGACGTGACGCTGTTCGGCCTGGAGCGGATCGGGCCGGCACGGTACCGGTTCCGGGTCGGCGCGGAGAAGAACGCGGACCCGGGTGAGCGCCTGATCGTGGCGCGGGCCCAGGACGGGCGCGCCACCGTGGGGCTGATCGGCATCCACGTCGCTTCGCCGAGGGAGGCGCGGCCGTGAGGACGGTCAGGGGGCTGGCGTCGCTCGCGCTCGGGACGGCCGTGTGGGTCGGCGGCGGCGCTGGGTTCGGGCCTTCGGCCCACGCGGCGGAGGACAGCGAGCGAGCGCCGGTGATCTGGATGACGTTCGACGAGGGGCTCGACGACGGTGGCCCCCACCGCTTCCGAGGAACCGTTCATGGCGACGGCGTGAGCCGCGCGCCAGGACGGCGCGGCCAGGCGCTCTCGATCGGCGGCACGGAGGACTGGCTGGACGTGGATCTCCGCGGTGTGCCGTCGCTCGAGAACGGCGCCTCGCTCGTGATGTGGATCCGCCGCGACGACTGGACCAATCCGTACAAGGGTGGCTCGGGCTGGCAGACGCTCGCGTCGATCGACACTGGCTTCTCCCTCAGCATCACGGCGCCCGGCTGCCCGCTGCACGAGCCCTGGGCGCTGCAGGGGAGCGCCGACCACTACCGCGAGGACGTGAAGGAGTTCGAGTCGGCGTACGCGCTCTCCCGCCCGGACTCCGTCAGGGCGGAGCGGTGGCAGCACGTCGGCCTGGTCTACGACCCGGGCCAGCGGACGCTCTCGCTCTACCTCGACGGGGAGCGCGTGGACCAGGCGCGCGCCGTGGCGCCGCCCGGTCTGAGGCGCCAACGACTCCGGATCGGCACCTGGTACAAGGCGAACCAGGCCTTTCGCGGGCTGGTGGACGAGCTCGCCGTCTACGACTACCCGCTGTCCGCGAATGCCGTTGCCCGCGCCGCGGCGCCGCGCTGAGCGGCACGCGGCGCCGCGGCAGCCTCATTCAGGCCGGCGAGAGGGTGAAGCTGGGGGTCCGCCGCTGCGCGCGACGAAGGCGCGCGACGAATCGGCCGCCGACTACGTCGACTTCGACACCACCCGGGCGCGCCAGCGCGCGGCGCGCTCGACCAGCGGGCGCATCGGCACGGGACGCTCGCCGAGCCAGGCGAAGTCGAGGATCTCGACGTAGAGGCCGAGCGCCGCGCGGGTGTCGAAGTACGCGAACCGGAAGCGCGCGAGCGGTCCGAGCGCCACGCCGCCCGACACCACCAGCGGGAAACCGGCGGCGGTGAGCCGTCGCGCCGCGGCGTCGAGGCCGGGCTGGTAGATCCCGACGTGGTGGAGCACGGCGCGGCGCTCGCCCAGCGCGTCGGCGTAGAAGCGGGTGCCGGCGCCGGGGCCAAGGAGCTCGAGCTGGGCGTCGTCGCAGTAGCCGAGCGCGAACTCGAGGGTCACGCGGCGGCGCTCGCCGTGCTCGCGCCAGCCCGGTGGCGAGAGGCGGGCGCGCACGAACGGTCCGCCGCCGCGCGCCTCGGCCTCGGCCATGGCCTCGCGCACGTCGCGGACGGCGACGCCGTACTGGGCGGCGGGCTCGAGCCCCAGTTCGCGGCGGAACCGCTCGGGGAGCGCCTCGGCGAGGGGTGGGAGCGCCAGCGACTCGAGGGCGGGGTGCATCTCAGCGAGCCCGCCGCGGGGACGTCGGCCCGGGTGTGAGCTCGGCGCGCACTGCGTCGAGGAACGACTGGCGCGCCTGGCGCAGGTCGCGGCGCGTCCACACCGCCTCGCGCAGCGCGCGGCAGCCGTGGAAGCTCGTCACGTACGTGGTCACCCAGAACAGGAACGACGAGACGTTGATGGGGCGCAGCTCTCCGTCGGCGGCCGCGCGCGCCAGGATCTGGCGCAGGCCCGCGATCGCGGCCAGATGCTCGCCCAGGAACGGCGACGGCCCGTCGGGGCCGCCAGCGACGTTCTCACGCACCACGAGCGCCGCGATCGCGGGGTGCTCGCCGAAGAAGTCCCACATCCGCGCGACCCGCCGGACCAGCGCCTCGGCGAGCGGCTCGTCGCGCACCGGCTCCTCCCACACCAGGCGCGTGACCGCCTCGGCGACCATCCCGAGGGTGGCGGCGTGGAGGTCGGCCTTGCCGCCCGGGTAGTGGCGGTAGATCGCCGCCGCGCTCACTCCCGCCTCCGCGGCCACGGCGCGCAGCGAGGTGCCCGCCACGCCGTGGAGGGCGATGTGGCGGGCCGCGACCTCGAGGAGCCGGTACTTGGTCTTGAGCTTGTCGACGTCGTGGAGCGGGTGGGTGGTCACGGGCGTGCGCTCATCCGGACGGGTTGCTGGTCAGTGTTAACGAGTGTTAACTAATCCGTCCACTCGTTCACGTCGGAGAGGCGGCCGTGCCGGGACCGTTCGAGGGCAAGATCGCGATCGTCACGGGGGCCGCGTCGGGGATCGGCGCCGCCCTCGCGAGCGCGCTGGTGGCGCGGGGCGCCGCGGTGGTGGGCGTCGATCGCGACGCCGAGCGCCTCGCGGCGGCCGGCGCCAGGCTCGGCGCCGGCGCCTTCGAGCCGTGTGTCCTCGACCTCGCCGACCCGGGCTCGTACCGCGACCTCGTCGAGGAGGTCGCCTGCCAGCGGGGGCGCCTCGACCTCGTCTTCAACAACGCCGGCATCGTGGCCGGCGGCGAGCTCGCCGACATGGAGGAGGCCGCGATCGAGCGCATGATGCGGATCAACACGCTCGCGGTGATCCACGGCTCGCGCGCCGCGTGCCGGGTGATGCGCGCCCAGCGCCATGGGCACGTGGTCAACACCGCGTCCTCGGCGGGGCTGATGCCGGTGCCGTGGTCGAGCGTCTACACCGCGTCGAAGCACGCCGTCGTGGGCTTCAGCCTGGCGCTCAGGACCGAGGCGAGGCGTTACGGCGTGCGGGTGTCGGTCGCGTGCCCGGGGCTGGTCGACACCGGCATCTTCGACGCCGCGGTGCCGATCGGCCGCTACGACTACCGCGCCACCATCGAGGCCGCGCCGATCGCGCCGATCCCGCCGGCGAAGGCCGCGAGCGCGATCCTGCGCGGCGTCGTCCGCGACCAGGCCTGCATCGTGTTCCCGCCCGTCAACCGGCTGCTGCTCGCGGTGCGCCGCGTGTTGCCCGGGCTCGTCGATCACCTCACCGCGTGGCAGCTCGTGAGGAGCGCCGTGCCCCTGGAGGCCCCCCCGTGATCATGGACCTGATCCAGCGCTCGGCGACCCTGCCGCTCTGGGAGCGCCTCGGCAGGCGCGTGAAGCCGTGGCGCCAGCGCGTCGACGAGCTGCACGAGAAGGCGATCCGCGCCGCCGGCGGCTTCGACGACTTCGGCGACACCGACTACCGCGAGCCGTTCGAGATCCTCATGGGCTCGTACGACGACGAGTCGCGGCTCCACCCGCTGGGGCGCTGGCTCGCCGAGTACCAGGTGGTCGGCCTGCTCACCAACCGCCTGCTCTCCAACAAGTGGTGGAAGGAGCACCCCGAGCTCCACGACGTGCCGATCGAGCGCCCGCTCGTCATCACCGGCATCGTCCGCACCGGCAGCACCGCGCTCCACTACCTGATGGGCGCGAACCCCGACACCCAGTGCCTGGAGTTCTTCCTCGCCACCCACGTGCAGCCGCGCCCGCCGCGCCACACCTGGAGGCGGCGCCGTGACTTCTGGGCCGCGCGCGCCGAGCTGGCGATGATGTACGGCCTCGGCGAGGGGCTCGAGGCGATCCACCACATCACCGCCGACGGGCCCGAGGAGTGCCGCCACCTGCTCGCGCAGAGCTTCACCGACGACTGCTTCGAGGTCGGCAACCACGTGCCGACCTATGCGGCGTGGTACGGCTCGCGCAACCACGTCGGCTCGTACCGGCGGCACCGGCGCCTGATCCAGATCATCGGCGGCCACGAGCTCGGCAAGCGCTGGCTGCTCAAGTACCCGGTGCACATCCGCCACATCGACGCGCTCCTCGAGGTCTACCCGGACGCGTGCATCATCCAGACCCACCGCGACCCGGCGGCGATCCTCGACTCGTACGTGAGCCTGTGCACCCACTTCCGCAAGCTCCAGGAGCGCGAGGCGCCGCGCCGCGAAGTGGCGCTGCACCAGATGGAGGTGTGGGCGGTGGCCGCCGAGCGCGCGCTGGCGGCGCGGCGCCGCCACCCGGACCGCTTCCACGACGTCCACTTCCGCGACTTCATGGCCGACCCGGTCGGCACCGCCGAGAAGGCGCTGGCGCACTGGGGGCAGCCGCTCTCGGCTGCCGGGCGCGCCGCCCTCGAGGCCCACCAGCGCGCGCACCCGCCCGGCAAGTTCGGCAAGCACGCCTACCACGGCGTGGACTACGGGATCACCCGCGAGCAGATCCACGAGCGCTTCGCGACCTACATGGACGCCCTCGGCATCGAGCGCGAGAAGGGGCGGGGGGTGGGCTCGTGAGCGGCGTCCGCAAGCCACGCAGCGAGCGCGAGACCGCGCTCGTCGAGCGCGCCAACCGCCTCATCCCGACCGGCCTGCGCAGCACGTCCATCCGCAACGAGCTGATGTTCGTCGTGGAGCGCGCCGAGGGCGCCAGGCTCTGGGACCTGAGCGGCAACGAATACGTGGACTACCTGCTCGGCTCGGGGCCGATGGTGCTCGGTCACGCCCACCCCGCGGTGGTCGCCGCGGTCCGCGAGCGCCTCGGCGGCGGCACCACCTACCTGATCCTGAGCGAGCCGCCGCTCGAGCTGGCCGAACGGCTCGTCGAGCTGGTGCCGTGCGCGGAGCAGGTGCTGTTCCAGTGCTCGGGCACCGACGCCACCGGCTACGCCGTCCGCATCGCGCGCGCCGCGACCGGCCGCGCCAAGGTGCTCAAGTTCGAGGGCGCCTACCACGGCATGGGCGAGTGGTCGCTGATGAGCAACCAGTGGACCCACGAGCTCGCCGAGTACCCGCGCGCGGTGCCGAACTCGGACGGCATCCCCGAGAGCACCCGCGGTCAGGTGCTGATCGCGCCGTGGAACGACCTCGACACCGCGGTGAGGATCATCGAGCAGAACCGGGACGACCTTGCGTGCGTGATCGTCGAGCCGCTGCAGCGCACCTTCCCGCCGGCGCCGGGCTTCCTCGAGGGGCTGCGCGAGGTCACGCGTGCCCTCGACGTGCCGTTCGTGTTCGACGAGGTCGTGACCGGCTTCCGCCTCGCCCTCGGCGGCGCCCAGGAGCGCTACGGCGTGGTGCCGGACCTGTGCGCGCTCGGCAAGAGCATCTCGGGCGGACACCCGATCGGCGTCCTGTGCGGCGCCGAGCGTTACATGCGCTTCGCGAATCCCCTGCGGCGCTTCGCCGGCGAGCCGTACGTGATGGCGAGCGGCACCTTCAGCGCCAACCCGATCTCGGCGACCGCCGGGCTCGCGTGCATCGCCGAGCTGCGCAGGCCGGGCGTCTACGAGCGCATCGCGGCGACCGGCGCGCGCCTCATGGACGGCCTGCGCGCGGCGTTCGCGGAGGTGGGCGTGCCGGTGCAGGTCACCGGCGAGCCGTCGTGCTTCGAGGCGTGGTTCACCGACCAGCCGGTGGTCGATCACCGCAGCTCGCTCGCCGCCGACGTCTTCAAGCGCATGCGCTTCACCGAGCTGCTCCTCGAGCACGGCGTGGTGAAGGCACACGAGAAGTTCTTCGTGTCCGCCGCACACGGCGAGCGTGAGATCGAGCACACCCTGGCGGCGTTCCGCGCGGCCGCGTGCGCCCTCGCGGCGGAGTGAAGGGGACGGACGAGATGCGGGTGCTGGTGACGGGTGCGTGCGGCAACGTGGGGGCGTTCGCGGTCGAGATCCTCCGCGAGCGCGGCCACGAGGTGGTGGCCTTCGACGTCGACACCAGGAAGGCGCGGCGCGCGGGCGCGCGGCTCGCCGCGAGGGGCGCGACGCTCGCCCACGGCGACATCCGCGACGCCGCGCTGGTGCGCCGGCTGATCGATCGCGCCGAGCACGTCCTCCACCTCGCCGCCGTGCTACCGCCGGTGAGCGACGAGAACGAGCGGCTCGCCTGGGACGTCAACGTGGGCGGGATGAGGAACGTGATCGACGCCTGCCGCGCGCAGGCGTCGCCGCCGACGGTGGTGTTCTGCTCCACGCCCGCCGCCTACGGCCGGAACCTCGAGAACCGCGGGCTGAGGCGCGCCGACGAGCCGCTCCACCCCGAGGACACCTACGGCCGCACCAAGGTGGAGTGCGAGACGCTGCTCCGGGGCTCGGGGCTACCGCACGTGATCTTCCGCCTCGCCGCCGCGCCGCCGATCTCGCTCTCGAGCGTGAGCCCGTTCCTCTTCGAGTTCCACCCCGAGGTCCACATCGAGTTCACGCACCCGCGCGACGTGGCGATGGCGCTCGCCAACACCGTGGACCGCACCGACCTCGACGGCAAGGTCCTGCTCATCGGCGGCGGCGCGCCGAACCGCATGGACTACCTCGACTTCTTCAACGCCGCGCTGGGCGTGCTCGGGATCGCGCCGCTGCCGCGCGCGGCCTTCGGCGAGCGGATGTTCTACTCGGACTGGCTCGAGAGCGACGAAAGCCAGGAGCTCTTGCGCTACCGCCAGCGCGGCTTCCAGACCTACCTCGACGAGCTGCGCGCGCTGGTGGGGCCGGCGCGCCACCTGATCCGGCCGTTCGCGGGCGTGGCGCGCGCCTACATGCTCGCCCACTCGCGTCCGTACGCCGAGGCGACCGGCCAGCGGTCCTGGCTGCGCTTTCTCGTTCGCTCCGGGGCTCGCGGGCC
>CAYMQR010000226.1:0-8076 GCA_964392195.1 uncultured bacterium
GCGGATGCTGGTGAGCGGGGTGCGCAGGTCGTGCGACACCTTGGAGACGAACGCGGTCTGCAGCGCCGCGAGCTGCGCGCGCCGCCGGATGGAGCCGAAGGTCAGCACGATGCCGGCGCCGAGCGCCGCGCAGAAGGCGAGGATCAGCACCCCCAGCACCACGTCGACGGTCTCGCGCTGGAAGACCAGCACGAGGATGCCGACCGCGCCGATCATGACGCTCGGCAGCAGGATTAGCAGCAGGATGAGAAGCGCCGGACGCCAGACGTTGGCCGGATCGGGCAGCCGTCCCCGCAGCTTGGTGACGTCGACGGGCTTCATGATCGTCGAGATGGCGAGCTCCGGGGCCGCGAGCGAGGGCAATCGCCCGCGGGTCGTGCCCCGAAGCTTCGGGCGCGCCGGGCCGCTTGGAAAGGGTCCGGGAGTGGCGCGGGGCGCCTGCGGCAGGCAGGCGCCCCGGTTCCACCGCGCCGGCGTCGGGCGCGGTGCACGTCCGCCGGGCTCAGGCGGCGGGTGGCAGCTCCGCCCTCACGCTCACCGGCGAGGTGAGGATGTGGGTCGGCAGGTTGGTCACGCCGGTCGCGGCCAGCGCCGGGACGGTGGCGGTCACGCCGGGCTCGGGGAGACGCACCGCCTCGAGGATCGGCGTGCGCTCCGTCGCGCGATCACCGACGCGGTTCGAGTTGAGCACGCGCTCGCTCGGCGTGCGCAGGTGCGACACGATCCCCACCGCGGCGAGCACCTTGAGGACGTAGTAGCTCATGTCCACTTCCCACCAGTAGAAGCCCTGGTTGGCGGTGCTCTGGTAGTAGTGGTGGTTGTTGTGCCAGCCCTCGCCCATGGTGACGAGCGCGAGCCAGAAGTTGTTGCGGCTGGTGTCGCCGGTCACGTAGCGCTGGCTGCCGAACACGTGCGAGAGCGAGTTGATCGTGAAGGTGCCGTGCCACAGCAGCACGGTGCTCAGGAAGAAGCCGATGAAGAGCCCGGAGGCGCCCATCGTCAGGTAGACGAGCACGCCCAGGATCGCGGGCGGGACCAGGTGGTAGGTGTTGAGCCAGCGCAGCTCGGGGTACTTGGCGAAGTCCTTGATGTCGTCGAACGGAGTGTCGTCGTAGCGGGACGACAGGATCCAGCCGACGTGCGACCACCAGAAGCCCCGCTTGGTCGGCGAGTGGATGTCCTCGTCGGTGTCCGAGAAGCGGTGGTGGTGGCGATGGTGACCAGCCCACCAGAGCACGCCCTTCTGCGCCGACATGGTGCCGATCCACGCCAGCGCGAACTGGAAGACGCGGTTGGTCTTGTAGGCGCGGTGCGCGAAGTAGCGGTGGAAGCCGGCGGTGATGCCGAACATCCGCAGGTAGTAGAGGCCGATGCAGACCGCCCAGTCGATCGGGCGGGTGCCGGTGAAGAAGGCCCCGAGCACCGCGAGGTGCATGAGGAAGAACGGCAAGGACTTGGCGGAGATGCGCTCGTCGGCGCGCGGCGTGGTGGCGGAAACGGTGGTCATGGATTCCCCCTGGCCTCTCGTGACGGCATCGAAGGTAGGGGCGGATCGTCAGGCTCGTGTCATCGAGGCTCCATTTCTTCGCCACGATGTCCCGCGTGAAGTCGCCGACATTGCAGGCTTTTCGGTCGATCTCGGGGCGGGGGCAGGGGCATCGGTGGCCGCCCGGCATCGAACCTCCCGAGGCGCCGAGGTGGTTTGGCTCGCCTTTGGCGGTCGGATACGGTGGCGCGTGAAGTCGGAGGACCACCCGATGAACGACACGTCGAGCACCATCCCGGGCACCGTGGGCGCGCCGCCGCTGCTCACGCTGACCACCGTCGCGCGCGACAAGATCCGCTCGGTCCAGCAGGCCGAGAACCGCAACGAGAGCGCGCTGCGCGTGAGCGTCGAGGAGGAGAGCGCCGCCGCGTGGCGCTACCACCTCTACTTCGTCGAGACCCACGAGCGCACTCCCGACGACACGGCGTTCGAGGTCGAGGGCATCCAGGTCCTGATCGACGACGAGAGCGCGGCGCGCCTCACCGGCGCCACGCTCGACTACGTGGAGGAGCTCTCGGGCTCGTGGTTCAAGTTCGACAACCCGAACAAGCCGCCGCTCCTCGGCAACCCGATCGCGGCCAAGGTGCAGGAGCTCCTCGACGACAAGATCAACCCGCAGGTCGCGAGCCACGGCGGGCGGGTGATGCTGGCCGACGTCCAGGACACCCGGGTCTTCCTGCGCTTCGGTGGCGGCTGTCACGGCTGCGGCATGTCCGACATGACGCTCAAGCAGGGGATCGAGGTGATGATCCGCGAGGCGATCCCCGAGGTCACCGAGATCCTCGACACCACCGACCACGCGAGCGGCGCCAACCCCTACTACCGCGGCGCGTGAGCGCGCCGCGCGCGAGCGGCGCGGTGGCGTCGCCGCCCCCGATCGCTGTGCTACTCTCGAACGCCCCCGGAGGAGACCGATGAGCCCGAACGGCTTGGCGCGAATCTCCGACGCCGACGTGGTCTCGATGATCCTGCTCGGCAAGCGCGGCATCTCGTCGCGCTACGTGGCCCGCGTGTTCTCGCGCTTGCGAGGCATCGAGCTCACCGCCGAGGACGTCGAGCGCGCGGCGCACGCGAAGGTGGCGGTGGTCAACCGCGCCTCCAGGCGCAAGTAGCGCGGGCCGGAACGGCTTGGGGACATGACCGCGCCCACCCGCCTCACCATCGACGAACCGTCGTCCACGTCCCCCGCCGCGCGCACCACTCCGGCGTCCCGCTACCACGACCCCGCGTTCCTCGAGAGCGAGCGCGAGCGCGTGTTCAGCCGCGCGTGGATGGCGGCGTGCCCCGAGTCGCGGGTCCGCGAGCCCGGCCAGCACGTCCTGTTCGAGGAGCTCGGCGAGTCGATCGTCGTCACCCGCGACGACCACGGCGTGATCCGCGCGTTCCACAACTCGTGCCGCCACCGCGGCACGCGGCTGGTGTGCAAGGCGGGGAAGGCGCCGCACCTCGAGTGCGCCTACCACGGCTGGATCTATTCCCACGACGGGCGCCTCCGCGAGGTGCCCGAGGGCGGCGGATTCCAGAGCCTCGACCGCGGCAAGCTCGACCTGGTGCCGGTGCGCGCCGAGACGTTCGCCGGCCAGGTGTGGATCAACCTCGATGCCGACGCGCCGCCGCTCTCCTCGACGCTGGGTGGGATCGACCGCGAGGTCGCCCACTACCGCCTCGAGGAGATGGTGCCGATCCAGCAGGCGGTGTGGGAGCTGCCGGTCAACTGGAAGGCGGTGCTCGACAACGCGACCGAGTACTACCACGCGCCCACCGTCCACAAGCAGACCATCGACGCCCACGTCGGCGCCACCCGCCCCGAGCTCGTGACCTACGGCGATCACACCCGCCAGACGCTGCCGATCGCGCCCTACCAGTGGCGGCGCTGGGTCGATCTCAGGACCTCGCGCGGCGGGCCGTACACCGACAAAGAGCTCGAGTGCATCCACAAGTACCTGATCTTCCCCAACACGCTGCTCAACGTGCTGCCCTACCACCTGACGGTGTTCCAGACCTTCCCGATCGACGCCGAGCGGTGCCGCTTCCACTACGTCTTCTTCAAGCGCCGCGGCGCGCGCGGGCTGGAGTGGCTGCGCGCGTACGCGACCTGGGCGGCGTCGCGTTACATCCTCCGTGAGGACGTGGTGATCCTCGAGCTCTTCCAGAAGGGCGTGCGCAGCGGGCGCACCCCCGAGCACGTGTTCCACCAGTACGAGTCGGCGATCCTCCACCACGAGCGGGCGCTGACCCGGTGGATCGAGGGGCCGGCCTGAGGCTGCGCTCGCGGCGCGCGTTCCTCGCTTCGCTGGGGCTGCTGGGCGCCAGTGCCTGCGCGGGGCGCCGCTGGCTGCCGTGGGCCGGCGAAGAAGGGGGCTCGCGCCAGCCGTGCTTCTCGCGGCTCCCCGACGACCTCTTCGGGCTCGCGGGGCGCTTCGTGCTGATCGCGGAGCGAGGCCGAATCGAGAAGCGGCTGTGGGGACGACTCGGAGGATCGGCGGAGGAAGCCGAGTCGGGCGAGCTCCTCGCTTCGTCGCTGCGCCCGTTCGCAGACACCGTCGCGATGGAGGACTTCGAGCTCACGGCGACGCGGCCGCGGCGCTGGTCGCTCACGCTCGGCGGCGCGGCGCTCGCGAGCGCGATGCCCGCGCCGGTGGACGCGCGCTTCCCGGATGCGCCGGTCCGGGCGCCGATCGTGGTGGTGAGCGGCGAACCGGACTGGGACCGAGTTGGTGGAGCGTGGGCGTACGTGCCCGCGACCATGAAGGGCACGCCGGCGCTCAACTCGGTGCGCGACGGCAAGCTCTACGAGCGCGCGCTCGAGGCGGGGGCGCGCGGTTTCGTGTTCTCGCTGCCCACTCCGCCCGGTACCTGGCGGATCGTGCCGCCGGTGGACAAGGCCTACGCGCTCGCCGACTCGCGGTTTCCCGACGGGCGCCGGCCGATCCCGGGCTTCTGCGTCGACGCGGAGGACGGCGCGCGGCTTGCCGCGGCGGGCGGGTGGCCGCTGATGGGTGACGTGGAGGCGGAGCCTCGCGATCGCTGGAGGGCCACCAACGTCGTGGCGCGGATCGATGGCGAGCTGCCAGCGACGGTCGCGGTGATGAGCCACCTCGACGGCTTCTTCAGCGGTGCCAACGACAACGCGAGCGGGCTGGCGACGCTGGTGGGGCTGGCGCAGCGCGTTCACGAGGCGCGCTCGCGCGGCACGCGGACCGCGAGCTTCGAGCTGGTGGGGCTCGCGGCCCACCACGACGGCGGCGCGGGGATGCGGGCGTTCCAGGCGCACGACCCGGCGCGCTTCGCCGCGCTCGCGGGCATCGTGCTGATCGAGCACACCGACGCGCTCGCCGGCAACGAGCGCGAGGCAGCGGGCTGGCCGGCCGACTTCAACGACAAGCGCCAAGCCTTCCTCGGCAGCCAGCCGTGGCCGGGGATCGAGGCCGCGCTGCCCGAGCTGGTGCGCGACTCCGAGCTGATGCCGGCGGCGCCGCTCACCGCCCACGCTTGCATCAGCGACCTCTTGGTGGTGTGCGACCGGCTGCCGACCTTCTCGCTCATCCAGGCGCCGCCCTACTACCACACCGACCACGACACGCTGGACAAGATCTCGCGCGCCGGGATCGAGCACGCCGTGGAGTTCCACGCCCGTCTCCTCGAGCGCGCCGGCTTCGTCGCGCGCTGAGCCCCACGGGCGGGGATGGAACCCCGCCCGCCACGGATCGCCGTGCGCACGACGAAGCGTGCGCCTCCAGGTCGCCGGCGGTGGCGGCGATGGACGCGTCGAAGGGTAGGTGCGAGCGCGAGCTCGCCCGATTCCCCGGGGGGCGCTCGGCGCAGCGGGCGTAGCCGCGGAGCGACCCTGCCGGTGTTCGCCTAACCCAGCTCGACGCGGTTGCGGCCGGCGCGTTTTGCGCGGTAGAGGGCCGCGTCGGCGCGCTTGAGCAGCGCTTCGAAGTCGGCGTCGTCGGCCGTCAGCTCCGCGCAGCCGGCGCTGAGCGTCAGGTTGACGGCGGTGCTGCCGAGCGGGATCGAGGCGGCGGCGATCGCGGCGCGCACGCGCTCGGCGGCGGCCGCCGCGGCGCCGCGGTCGGTCTCGGGCAGCACGATCGCGAACTCCTCGCCGCCGAGCCGCCCGAGCGTGTCGTTGCGTCGGAGGTGCTTGTCGATCCGCGACGGGAACACCCGCAGCACCTGGTCCCCGCCGTGATGGCCGTGGCGGTCGTTGATCTGCTTGAAGTGGTCGAGGTCGAACATGATCACCGAGAGCGCGTGGCCGTAGCGGCGCGCCCGCGCCACCTCCGCCTCCGCGAGCTCGAGGAAGCGGCGGCGGTTGAACACGCCGGTGAGCGGGTCGGTGGTGGCGGCGGTCTCGAGCTCGATCTCGAGGGAGAACGCGCGGCGCGCGTCGCGCTCGACGAGGATCGCGATCCCGATCGAGAGCGCGGCGCCCATCACGAGGTAGTGGTTGGTGCTGAACACCGTGAGCCACGGCTGGCCGGTGGCCAGCATCGCGGCGTTGGGGATCAGCACGCCGAGCAGCGAGGTCACGATCGCCGACATCGCCGTGGGCGACACGGCGGGCGCCGCCATGATCACCAGCAGCGGCCCCCCGATGCCGATGTCGAAACCCGACGGCAGCAGCGTGCAGATGAGCGATACGCACGCCGAGGCGAAGGCGCTCGCGAACGGCACGAAGTAGGGGATGAGGCGATGGAAGCCGGTGAGCTGGGTCACCGGCACGAGCAGCAGGAAGAACCCGCACACGACCGCGCGGATCGTCATCGTCACGCTCTCGCGGTCCGGGGCGAGGTAACGGTCGCGGAGGAAGAACGCCGCGAAGATGATGCACGCGCCGATGCAGCCGAAGCGGATCGTCGGCAGCGCGCGCTCGATGCGCCGCTGGCGGAAGAGCGCCTCGGTGACGGCGTCGAACGGATGGCCGCGGACGTGGAGCCGCGGGCGAGGCCGCACCGTCTGGGTGGCGGCCGCCGGGACGGTCGGGCGGTTCACGCGGGGCGGCCGCGCTCGAGGAGCGTCGCGACGGTGAGCGCGAACGTCGCCGTCTCGATCGGCTTGGTGATGTAGCCGTCGCAACCGGCCGCCGTGGCTCGGTCCTCGTCGCCCTTCATGGCGTGAGCGGTGAGGGCGACGATGGGCACGGTCTTGAAGCGCGGGTCGGCGCGCAGGATGCGCGTGGCCGCCAGGCCGTCCATGCCGGGCAGCGAGATGTCCATGAGGATGATGTTCGGCGACTCTGCACGCGCCACCTGGATCGCGCGCTCACCGGAGTCCGCCTGGCACACCTCGAAGCCCGCGACCTCCAGGAGGTCGGTCGCCAGCTCGCGGTTGAGCGGCTGGTCCTCCACCAGCAGCACCTTGTCTCCGGCCATGGCGGTCCTCAGCGCGCGAACGGTGGATCAGCTGGGCACGGCGCCGAGCCCGAGCCGGCGCAGCACCTCGACCAGCTCCGCCGGCCGCCCCTTGGTGGCGATGGCCTGCACCTGGCTCAGCAGGCGAGCGCGCTCGTCCGGGGTCAGATCCTTCACGGTGTAGATCACGATGGGAAGATCGCGCGAGTCGGTGCGGTCACGCAAGCGCTGCACGACGTCGAAACCGCTCACGCCCGGCATCAGCAGGTCGAGGACGATCGCGGCGGGGTGCGCCTCGACGGCCATCGCCATGCCCTGGTTGCCGTCGGGCGCCACGATCACCCGGAATCCCTGGCGGGTGAGCGTCTCCTCGAGTATGGCCCGCAGCCCTGGGTCGTCGTCGATGACCAGTACCAGGTGCCGCCCGGCCTCGGCGTCGCCGAGCGCGCTCCGCACCGTTTCGATGATGCGGCGATGGTCGGTCGGCTTGATGAGGAAGTCGGTCGCGCCGAGCGTGAACCCGAGCTGGCGGTCCTCGGTCGACGACACGATGATCACCGGGATCGACTCGGTCTCGGGGGCGCTCTTGAGGGCCTTGAGGACGGTCCAGCCGTCCATGCCCGGTAACATGATGTCCAGGGTGATCGCGGCCGGGCGCTTCTCCCGCGCCAGGGCGAGCGCGGTCGTGCCGTCCGCCGCGTGGAGCACCCGGTAGCCGGCGAGAGTGAAGCACTCCTTCAGCAGCGCGGCGGACGTGAGGTCGTCCTCCACGACCAGCACCAGCGGCGCGTCGGGGGCGACCATGAGCGTGGTGCGCGGCTCGTCGCCCCGTCGTGGCGCGGGAAGCGGGGCCGCGGCCTCGGGTGGTGGCCCGGCGAGGGGGAGGGTGAAGGTGAACGTGGTGCCACGACCCTCGCCCTCGCTCTCGAACCAGATCGGTCCGCCGTGGAGCTCCACGAGCCGCTTGGAGAGCGCGAGCCCGAGCCCGGTGCCCTGCTGCTGGCGGGCGTAGCTCGCGTCGATTTGCTCGAACTCGCGGAACAGCCGCTCGCGGTCCTCGGCGCGGATGCCGATTCCGGAGTCGATGACCGAGATGCACACGTAGGTCGCCGTCTCGGGGACCCGCGGTGCCACGCCGCGCGCATCGCCGGCGAGGCGTGCGAGCACGCGCAC
>CAYMQR010000227.1:0-8065 GCA_964392195.1 uncultured bacterium
TTGATGGGGGTGTCGATGATCCCCGGGCACACGACGCTCACCTTCACGCCCAGCCCGGCGGCCTCGCCGCGCAGCGAGGTCGAGAGCCCGACCACCGCGTGCTTGGTGGCCGCGTAGGTGGTGGCGCCGGGCGTCGGCACGAGCCCGGCGAGCGACGCGGTGTTGACGATGTGGCCGGTGCCGCGCTCGATCATGCGCGGGTACGCCGCGACGACGCCGTGCACGACGCCGTGGAGATTGACCGCGAGGATCCGGTTCCACTGCTCGAGCGTCATGTCGCGGACCTCGCCGAAGAGCGCGATGCCCGCGTTGTTGAACAGGTAGTCGAGGGCGCCGTCGTCGGCGTAGGTGCGCGCGACCAGCTCCTCGACCTGGGCCGCCTCCGTCACGTCGACCGCCGCCGCGCGGGCGCGCCCGCCAGCGGCGCGGATCCGCTCCGCCGCCGCCTCGGCCTTCGCGACGTCGATGTCGGCGAGCACCACGCGCGCGCCGCGCCGCGCGAGCTCCTCGCACACCGCGAGGCCGATCCCCGAGCCGCCGCCGGTGACGACGGCCACTCGATCCTGGAACGGGCTCATGATCGGACCTCCCTGGCGGCTGCTCCGGCCACCGCGCGTGACGGTCAGCGTCCCAGCGAGCGGCGTACCACGGCGAGCAGGTTCTGGCCGAGGAGCGCGCTCGCGCACAGCACGCCGCCCATGAGCGCGCCGCCCACCCCCGCCGAGCACACGTCGGCGCCGGTCAGGTAGAGCCCGCGCACGCTGGTGCGCGGGCGGATCCGCCGCTCCAGGAACCGCGCCGGGTCGTGGTCGAGCCCGTAGAGCTCGCCGCGCTCCCACGCGGCGAAGTGGCGGGTGCTGAGCGGGGTCGAGAGCTCGCCGTGGACCACGTGCCCCTTGGCCTGCGGCACCCACTGGTAGAGGTGGCCGAGGAGGCGCTCGGTGAAGCGCTGCTTGAGCGCCTCGTAGTCGTCGCCGCGGTGGTGCCAGCGGGTGTCGGCCCAGCGCTCGAACCACCGATACGGCGCCAGGGTGATCACGTCGATCGTCGAGCGCCCCGGGAAGCGGCTCGCGAAGCTCGGATCCTTGGCCGCGGGAAACGACACGTACACCACCGGGAACGGCGCGTCGGGATCGGCGACGAACGCGTCGACGTTGCGCTCGTGGTGACCGTCGGGATAGAGCCACAGGTTGGCCCTGGGCAGCTCGAGCTCCTCGGCGGTGCGGTCGAGCCCGAGATAGAGGCACATGTGACCGACGCTCGGCGTCAGCGCCGCCAGCGCGTCGCGCTCCCGCGCGTGGACGTCCCGCGGCACCAGGCGCATGAACGTGTTGCGAGCGCCGGCGTCGCTGATCACGACGGGCGCGCGCAGCTCGCGCCCGTCGGCCATGCGCACTCCCACCGCGCGTCCGTCCTCGACCAGCACCCGCTCCACCTCGGCGCGCACCACCACCGCGCCGCCGGCGCGCTCGATGGTCGGCACGATGGTCTCCGCGAAGCGCCGCGCGCCGCCCACCGGGAAGAACCCGCCGCCCAGGTAATGGCCCACCACCATGGCGTGGATCGCGAAGCTCGAGCGCGCGGGCGGCAGCCCGTAGTCGCCGAACTGTCCGGCGAGCACCGAGATCAGCTTCTGGTTCGAGGTGAGCTCCTCGAGCACCTCGCGGGTGGTGCGCGCGGCGAGCCGCTCGAGCTTGCGCCGCATGAGCGTGCCCGCCACCGCCGACACCGCGCCCGGCACGGCACGCTCGGCGAAGAACAGCGTGCTCGCCGTCTGCACCTCGCGGACCCTCCCGAGGTAGCGCTCGATCGCGTCGCGCTCGCCCGGGAAACGCTCGGCGAGGCGGTCCACGAAGGCGCGGCGCCCCGCGGCGAGGTCGAAGACCTCGTCGCCGAGGGCGATCCGGTCGTAGACCTCCCCCATCGGCGCCCACTCGATCGGCTCGGCGCAGATGTCGTCGAGGACCACCCGCATCATCGCCTTGGGGTGCCCGACGTCGCCGACGTAGTGCACCCCGACGTCCCACTCGAAGCCGTTGCGCTGGAAGGTGTGGGTGAAGCCGCCCGCGGTGTAGTGCCTCTCCAGCACCAGCACGCGCCGCCCCGCGTGCTTCGCGAGCAGCGCCGCGGCGGCGAGCCCGCCGATGCCGGAGCCGACGACGATCGCGTCGTAGCTTCCCTGGGGCTCGAAGCGTTTGTACGGCGATCCGATGGAGCTCATGGGCCCGTCCTCCTCGATGGAACCTCGAACATAGCGCGCGCCGGACCGCCGCTACGGGCGGGTAGGAGGTCGGCCGCTCCTTTGCGCTCGGACGCCTGTTAGGATTCGCGGCGGCGCCACGCCGGCGTCCGTCCGTCGAATCCGAATCCCACGCCCGGAGACCTCATCATGCTCGCTCCCCTCGCCACCGCCCTGGCTCTGTCGATCACCTCCCCCGCGGCAGCGCCGGCTCCTCGGCCGATCCTGCTCGCCGAGAACACCGCGGGCGAGGCGAAGCCGGCACACGGCGAGGCGGCGCCCGCCGCGGGTGCCCACGGCCACGGCGCGGCCGAGCCCGCGAAGCCGCGCGGCGAAGCGTCGGGCCAGAACCCCACCGGCGCGCCCAACCCCGCGACGCCGTGGAGCGGCGTGGGCGGAAACGGCGTCTCCGGCACCAACCCGCGCTGAGCAACGCGCGCTCGGCCCCTCGGCCGGGCGTCCGGATCACGCGGTTCCGTGGCGGCCCGAGCGGGCGACGCTCGTCGCACCTCGTTCTCCGCCCCTCCTCCCCACCACACGCCCGGCTCCTCGCGGTCCGCAGCGCAGGTGCGGCGGATTCCGGCGATTCCTGCCGGGCTGTGGTGATTCCCGACAACCCGGTGGGCAGCCTCGTTTCGCGCGTTTTCCGCGCGTTCCGGCGCGTTTTCGTCGCGCCGCCGGTGGTGGGCGCTCCGAGCGCTGTGGGGATTCCCCACAACCCGCGCTGAGGCGATCTCCCCCACTCGACCTCACGGCGCGAAAATCGTCGGGATGACGGCGGGTTACGCGACCCGCATCGATTGGCTCGACTCTTGCGCATGGCACGGCCTCCAGACCGGTGGATGACCGACCGGTCGCCGCATCGAGGAGGTCGTCATGACCGTCATCCTGGTACTCGCCGTCTTCACGCTGTTCATCGCCATCGACCTGGTCCGCAATCCCTCGATCCGTCGCGACCGAGTCCCCGCGCAGGTTCCGGACCTCGAGCCGATCCCGCTGTTCGCGCCGCTCGCGCCGGTGTGGGTCGCCGGCTACCAGATGCCGGAGGAGCTCCACTACCACCGCGGTCACACCTGGGCGCACGTGCTGCCCAACGGCCGCGCCCGCATCGGCCTCGACGACTTCGCCCGCCAGCTCGTCGGCCGCGCCACCGCGGTGAAGCTGCCCTACGCGGGCGAATCCGTGCGCCAGGGCGCCGGTAGCTTCGGCATCGAGGTCGGACACCGCGCGATCTCGCTGGTGTCGCCGCTCGACGGACACGTCACCGCGGTGAACCCCGCGCTGGCGCAGAACCCGGCGCTCGCCTCCGACGACCCGTACGGGCGCGGCTGGCTGGTCGAGATCCAGCCGACCGGCATCCGGCGCGGCCTCAACAACCTGCTCTCCGGCGGCCTCGCGCAGCGCTTCATGGAGCACACCCGGCAGCAGTTCGAGCACGGGTTGATGGCGCTCTCGGGCTCGGTGCTGCAGGACGGCGGCGTGCCGATCGCAGACTTCGCGCGCGAGCTCTCGGACGAGGACTGGCAGCGCCTCACCCACGAGCTGCTGCTGGCCTGACGCGGCGAACGAAGCCGGATTCTCCGAGGAGCAACGACCATGACCGCCCAGCCCACCGGCCTCCTGATCGACACCACCCAGTGTGTCGGCTGCGGGGCCTGCGTCGGCGCCTGCCTGGAAGCACACGGCGTCGACGCCGACCCCGGCCAGATCATCGGCCTCTCCGAGCTCGCCCGCACCGCGCTGCTGCAGAAGGAAGACGTGTGGCGGCGCCAGCTCTGCATGCACTGCGTGACCCCGTCGTGCGCGAGCGTGTGTCCCGTCGAAGCGCTCCAGAAGACCCCGGAAGGCCCGGTGGTCTACGACGCGAGCCGCTGCCTCGGCTGCCGCTACTGCATGCAGGCGTGCCCGTTCGGCGTGCCGACCTACACCTGGCTCGACGCCAACCCGAAGGTCGTGAAGTGCGACTTCTGCGTCGAGCGCCAGGCGCGCGGCGAGCCGACGGCGTGCGCCGCGGCGTGCCCTGCCGGCGCGACCACGTTCGGAGTGCGCGAGGACCTGATCCGCGAGGCGCACCAGCGCATCGACGACGCCCCCGACTCGTACCAGCCGCACGTCTACGGCGAGCACGAGATCGGCGGCACCTCGGTGCTCTACCTCTCCGCCGTGCCGTTCGCGAGCCTCGGGCTGCCGGTGGGCCTCGGCGACGAGCCGCTGCCGGACCGCACGCGGCGCGCGCTGGCGCGGATCCCCGGGATCGTGAGCGTGGGTGGCGCGCTGTTGTGGGCGGTGTGGTGGATCACCAACCGTCGCGAGGAAGTCGCCGTGGCGGAGGCCGAGCACGAGCGTGAGCGCGCCGCGAGCTTGGCCCCCCAGCCCGTGCCCGCTCCGGCGGGGCGCTTCCGGCTCACCTTCTGGCGCAGCGTGTTCCTCGTGCTGGCGCTGGTGGGCGGCATCCTCACCGCGATCCGCTACGGCAGCGGCCTCGGCTCGGTCACCAACCTCAACGACCACGTGCCCTGGGGCCTGTGGGTCGGCTTCGACGTGCTGTGCGGAGTCGGGCTCGCGGCCGGCGGCTTCACGATCACCGCGATGGTGCACCTCTTCCACGCCCACCGCTTCGAGCCGATCGTGCGGCCCACCGTGCTGACCGCGTTCCTCGGCTACCTGCTGGTGGTGGTGGCGCTCGTCCTCGACCTCGGCCGGCCGTGGAACCTGTGGCATCCGCTGGTCATGTGGAACCCGCACTCGGTGATGTTCGAGGTGTCGTGGTGCGTGATGCTCTACACCACGGTTCTGTCCCTCGAGCTGTCCGGGATGGTGTTCGAGCGCCTCGGCTGGGCGCGCGCGCAGCGCTGGCAGCGGAACGCCACCGTGCCGCTCGTGGTCCTGGGCGTACTGCTCTCCACCCTGCACCAGTCGTCGCTCGGCGCCGTGTACCTGATCGTCCCCGGCAAGCTGCACCCGCTCTGGTACACCCAGAACCTGCCGTGGATCTTCTACGCCTCGGCGATCTGCGTCGGCCTCGCGATGGTGGTGGTCGAGTCGCGGTTCTCGTCGCGCGCGTTCGGCCGTGAGCTCGAGCACGAGCTGCTCTCGGACATCGGCCGCATCCTGGTGGGCGCGCTCGCGGTCTACGCGGCGCTGCGCTTCTACGACCTCGTCTCACGCGGTGCGCTGGCCGAAGCGTTCACCGGTAGCTACGAGGCGCGGATGTTCTGGGTCGAGATCGCCCTCGGGTTGCTGATCCCGTCGGCGCTGCTGTCGAGCCCCGCGGCACGCCGCAACCAGCGGGTGCTCTACCTCGCGAGCGTGAGCGTGGTGCTCGGCTTCGTGGCCAACCGCCTCAACGTCAGCATCACCGGCTTCGAGGGCAACGGCGCCCACTACGTGCCCGCGTGGTCCGAGATCGTGATCAGCGTGATGATGGTGGCGCTCGGGTTCGCGGGGTTCGCCGCCGCGGCCAAGGTGCTGCCGGTGTTCGGGCCGACCGCGCGCGCCGCCCACGCGGTGAAGCACGAGTCCGGCGTGGCGTCCCCACCTCCGTCGCTGGGCGGAGTGGTGTGATCCCCGGATCCTCCGGTGCGGTGGTTCCGGCGCCGGTCTCCCTTCCCCGGGGAGGCCGGCGCCGGTGCGCGCTCCTGCTCCGCCGCCGCGGCGTCCATACTCGACCTCTTCACTGCGAGCCGATCGCATGCCACTGGCCACGCTCCGCGACGCGCTGAACCGGCGGCTCGGTGTCCGCCTCGGGCTCTTCCTGGTGCTCGGCACCGTGGCGATCCTGGCGGCGATCGGCGCCTGGAACGTCAACCAGCACCGCCGCCAGCTCACCCGTCTCGTCGAGGTCCAGGCGACCCAGCTCGCGGGCCTGGTGCGCCGCGCCACCCACGGCGCGATGCTGCGCAACGACTCCGAGGCGCTGCGCGACCTCGTCGACGCGCTCGCCGCCGAGGAGGACGTGCAGCGCATCCGCGTCTTCGACAAGCAAGGTCGCATCAGCATCTCCGACGACCGCGCCGAGGAGGGCCGGCCGGTCGACATGGCCGCCGAGCAGTGCGTGTCGTGCCACGGCGCCGATCGCCCGCTGGAGCGCCTCACGATCCCGCAGCGCACACGCATCTTCGGCACGCCCGAGCGGCGCATCCTCGGCGTCATCGCGCCGATCCAGAACGAGCCGTCGTGCGCGAACGCCGACTGCCACGCCCACCCGCCCGGGAAGACCATCCTCGGGGTGCTCGACGTGCAGCTCTCGCTCGCCGCGGTGGACGCGAGCGTCGTCGCCGCCGAACGCCAGCTCCTGCTCGCGCTGTCGGCCACCGCCGTGCTGCTGCTCGGTCTGTCCGGCATCGTCACCTGGCGCATGGTGCTCAAGCCGGTGCACGCGCTCACCAGCGCCGCGCCGCGGGTGGCGGCGGCCGACTTCTCGGTGCGCGTGCCGCCCATGGGCCAGGACGAGATCGGGCGGCTGGTCGACGCGTGGAACGCGATGGTCGAGGAGCTCGGCGTCACCCACGAGCGCCTCGCCGACGCGAACCGCACCCTCGAGGAGCGGATCGCCGCCAAGACCCAGGCCCTCGAGAAGGCGCACCGCCAGATGGTGCTGGTCGAGAAGATGGCGTCGCTCGGCAAGCTGGCCGCGGTGGTCGCCCACGAGATCAACAACCCGCTCGCAGGCGTCGTGACCTACGCGCGGCTGCTCAAACGCCGCCACGCCGGGGACCCCGAGCACGCCAGCAAGCTCGCCGGGCCGGACACCGCGCGCATCCTCGAGCTCGTCGAGAGCGAGACGGTGCGGTGCGGCAACATCGTGCGAAACCTGCTGCTCTTCAGCCGCGCGCCGACCGCACACTTCGCGAGCACCGACATGGCGGGCGTGCTCGAGCGCTGCGCGCTCCTCGTCGGGCACCGGCTCGACCTGCAGGAGCTCACCCTCGAGTCGCGGATCGCCCGGGATCTCGTGCCCATCGTCGCGGACGCCGCGCAGTGCCAGCAGGTGGTGCTCGCGCTCTTGATGAACGCGATCGACGCCACGCCGCCGGGCGGGACGGTGACGCTCTCCGCGGCGCCCCGTCCCGGCGGCGGCGTTCACGTCGAGGTCGCCGACACCGGCCGCGGCATCCCGCCCGAGGTGCTGCCGCGGATCTTCGAGCCGTTCTTCACCACCAAGGAGGTGGGCGTGGGCGTCGGGCTCGGGCTGGCCGTCGTCTACGGCATCGTCGAGCGGCACCGCGGACTGATCGACGTCGTGTCCGCACCGGGCGAAGGCGCGCGCTTCATCGTCGAGCTGCCGTCCGACCCACGCACCGAGCCACCCCACGAGCCCGCCCCGGCGGAGGCCCGCACGCCATGAGCGACACCGATCGGCGCCGTCCGGTCCGCATCCTGATCGTCGACGACGAGACCATCGTGCGCCAGTCCCTCGCCGACTGGTTCCAGCAGGACGGCTACGAGGTCCAGACCGCGCAGAACGCCAAGGAGGCGCTGCGGGTGGTGGCCGAGCAGCCCGCCGACATCGCGTTCCTCGACATCAAGATGCCCGGCATGGACGGGCTCACGCTGCAGGCCCGCCTCGCGGAGGCGCAGCCCGACCTGACCGTGATCGTGATGACCGCCTACGCCTCGGTCGAGTCAGCGGTGACCGCGCTCAAGGCCGGCGCGTACGACTACATCACCAAGCCGTTCGACCCCGAGGAGCTCTCGATCCTGGTGCGCCGCGCCGCCGAGCACCGCTCGCTGCGCACCGAGAACCAGCGCCTCAAGGAACAGCTCGAGGCGGTGGGCTCGCCGGCGCCGATCGTGAGCCGCTCGCCGGCGATGGAGCGCGTCAAG
>CAYMQR010000228.1:0-5686 GCA_964392195.1 uncultured bacterium
CGCCGGCAACTCCGTCCCGAACGAGCCACCCGCCACGTCCGGCCCACTCACCGTGAGGTTCCACGCGTCGAGCGCCCGCCGCTCGTTCACGCTCCCGCCCACCGCGAGCGGCGCGGCGACCGCGCCGGGCGCCGGCGCGCCGCTCACGTCGAGCCCGCAGAGCAGGAAGCGCGACTCCCACGGCGTGAGCGTGAGCGAGAGGTCGCCGCCCGCGTCCGACACTCGCCCGGTCCACGCGTCGAACCAGCTCGCCCCGGCGCAGTCGCCATCGAGCGCCGTGCTCATGCGCTCGCGCGACGAATTCCACACGAACACGATCCGCCCGCCCTCACCCACCCGCCGCCGGTACTCGCGGAGCGCCGGCTCCGCGCGCGCGAAGCCGAGCCCGCCCTCCACGGCGAGCGAATCGAGCGCCGCGCCCGCCGCCTCTGCCGACGGCGCGCTCACCACCCGCGCCCCGCCCGCCGCCTGGGCCATCGCGTCGCGCACCGCGCGATCGCCCTTCGCGGCCCCCGCGTAGCCCGGCTGCGCGCTCGGCGCCTCACCCGCGAGCAGCACCGGTACGCCACGCGCCGCGAGCGCCGCGACCGCCTTCGCCGCCGCGGGCTCCATCGTCGCCGCCTCCACGATCGCCAGCGCGGCGAAGTGCCGGCCGCGAATGGTGAAGCCGCCCGCGTCACCGCCGTCGCTCGCGGCCAGGCTCTCGTCGTTCACCCAGCCCCACGTGCGGCCGCGCGCGTCGAGCTCGCGGATCAGCTCCCAGGTCTTCTCGAGCCACACCGCGCGCGGGTCGGGCTTCGAGACCCCGATGAGCTTGCCGATCTGGTAGAGCTGGTCGAAGCCCGCGCGCGGCTCGAGGCCCGGGAGCGCGCCGGTGAAGAGCGTCTCGTCGTGGTCCTCGGCGAACTGGAAGTTCGAGGGGAAGCCGAGCCACGGGTAGTAGACGAGCACGTCCACGTCCGGATCGCCCTGGCGCATCGCGTACTGGGCGCGCGCCAGGTATGCGTTGAGCGCCGGCTGGTCGGGCCAGAACGGGTCGGTCTCGCCGACGTGGGAGGCGAACGTGAGCAGCCCCGACCACGGCGACGAGAACGGGTTCCAGCCCGCCTCGCCGTAACGCGGGTCGTCCTTGCGGTACGGGAAGCCGTGGAACACCACCTGGTTGATGCCGGCCGCGAGCAGCTTGTCGGCGGCGAGCTTCATCTTGGCCGGCGTGGTCATGAAATCTCGCCCGGCCCACGGCATCGTCTCCGCCGAGACCAGGTTGCGACCGTAGAGCGCAGCGGCCGAGGACGCCATCGACAAGAGCAGCTCGGAGCCGCCCGCGTAGAGCTGCTCGGCCTCCGGGATATCCGCGGCGCCCTGGTTGGCGAGCACGTCGAAGGCCGCGCCGTAGGGCTGCGCGCGCAGCGCGAGCCCGCGCTCGTGCGACCAGCTCCGCATCACGCCGTACCAGCGCTCGTGGAAGAGCTCGGACACCGTGCGCGACCAGTCGTGGCGGACGCGCTCGTCGTCGCCCCCGAGCCGAAACGGCGCGCCCGCCTGCAGCGAGGCGGCCTCGAACACGTAGTTGTCCGCGCCGGGCACCACCACCGCGGGCATCCACGGCGTGGGGTCGTAGCCGCGCCGGCGGCGGAACTCGGCGAGGAAGTCGGCGCTCACGTGGCGCTCGGTCTTGAGCTCGAGGCTGTCGTCGAAGATCGCGCGGAACGGTCCCGCGTCGCCGCCCCCGAAGCCGAGCCCGGTGCCCGCGCCGAAGCGGTACTCGAGCTCGCTCGCGACGAGCGCCGCGTCGAGGTGGTCCACCACGTAGCCCGGCTCGGGCTCGGCGTTGAGCAGCGGGTACTCGCCGTCGGGCGCGGTGAAGAACGCCACGACCTGCCAGCGCCCCTCGGGGGCCTGCCAGGTGAGCGTGCCGTCGGCGGCGACCGCCGACGTCAGATCGATCGCAGACGACGCGTCGAGCCCGATCGCGTCGAACAGATCGAGCGGGTTGGATGACCGCGCCCCACCCGTGACGCGGTACGCATACACCGCCACGCGCTGCGCGCGGTCCCCTTCCCAGCGCGCCTGCGGCTCGCCGGCGAGCTGGAGGATCTGCGCGACGAGGTAGAAGATCGGCCGGTCGGGAGTCGCGAGGTCGAGGGTCACGGGGCCGGGTCCGTCGACGCCGTCCTCGCTCCACAAGAGCGTCTGGATCGACTGCTCGGGAGCGACGTGCTGGCCGCCGACCGGCCACCCCGAGCCGAGCGTCAGGTCGATCGTGAGGCCGCGCGCCGCGGCGCGCTCCCCCACCGTGCGAACGTGGGCGTAGTAGCTCGCGCTGCCGAACGAGCGGCGCCGGTCGAGCTCGGCCTTCGGGGCGTCCGGATCGAGCGCCGCGTCGAACGCCTGGATCTCGGCGCCCGCGAAGCCCGCGTCGGCGAGGACGTCCACCTCGCGCGCCAGCTCCGCGTCGGTCACGTCGTTGCCGGGCCACCACCACCGCACCCACGGGCCGTAGCTCGCGGGCGGGCTCACCAGCCGCTCGATGGAGAAGCCCGGCTCGGGTGGGAGCGGCGACGGCTCCTCGGGGGTGATCGCGGAGCCGCTCGAGCTGCAGCCGGCGAGCCGGAGCGCGGCGAGCATCGCCGCCGCGACCTGTCGCGCCGATCGGCGCGCGCGCCTCATGGCGGCGAGGCCTCGCCCGACGCCGCCGCGCGCTCGCGGAGCGCGCGCTCCTCGGCGCCGAGGGCGTGAAGGATGTCCATGATGCGTGTGCCCGGGTCGGCGCCGTCTCTCTCGGCGGCGTCGAGCAACGCCGCGGGCTCGATCGGCGCGCCGATCATCACATGGATGACCTCGGCTTTCGTGAGGTTCTTCCAGAACGCGCGGTGCATGCGCCCGTCGAGGCCGTTCATGAAGATCGGCATCACCACCGCGCCGGCGCGACGGGCCGTGTGCAGGACGCGCCTGGTCGCCGCGCGCGCCGGCAGGAGCCGGTACGGATCGCCGCTCTGGTTGCGCGTGCCCTCGGGGTGGAAGCCCACCAGCGCGCGGCGCCGACCGGCGACGCGGTCGAGGATGCGCAGCGCCTCCACGTCGAGCCGCCGCGCGCCGTCGCTCTGGAAGAACGGCGGGAACATGGTGAGCCCGGCGAACAGCACGTTGAGCAGGAAGCCCGCCGGGCTCTCGTAGAAGAACCGCGCGCTCACCGGGAAGTAGTAGTCGCGCCACACCCCGGTGCGGCGGTAGAGCACCGCCGAGAGGATGTAGAGGTCCCAGAACGTGAGGTGGTTCGCCATCACCACCACCGGGCGATCGCCGCCGACGGCGGCGAGCCGCTCGGCGTGCTCGACGCGCAGCACGCGCCCCACGAAGCGCCACGCGAACCAGTTGGTGAACGTGTGCACCCACACCAGAAACGGCGCCTTCGCCCAGCCGTGGGCGTGGACGTAGGTGACCGCGCGGACGCAGGAGCGCTCGAACCCCGAGCGCACTTCCAGCTCGCTCTTCGACCACGCGAGCGGCTCGCGGCGTGTCCGAGGGGCCTCTGGTGCGGCGGGCGCGGCGGCGGCGTCGGGCGAGGTCATGCGCGTGGAGGCTACCCGCGCGCGCCGGCTCAGGCCGACGGCACCAGCACGATGCGGCCGTGGAGGCCGCCGGCGCGCACCAGCCGCTGCGCCTCGTCGGCGGCTGCCAGCGGCAGCGTGCGATCGATCAGGAAGCGCAGCGGGGTCTTGCGGTGCAGCGCGACGATGCCGTCGACGTCCCTGGGGGTGCAGCCGCCCGGCCCGCGGATGGTTAGGCCGTTCACGATCACGAAGCCCAGGTTGAGCGCCGCCTGCTCCGGGTCGACGTTGCCGACCAGACCCATCCGGCCGCCCACCGCGAGGCTGCGCAGGCTGGCGTTGAAGGTGGCCTTGCCGACGCACTCGAGGACCACGTCCACCTTCTCGAGCGACGGGTGCTTGTGGAAGCTGCCGTCGCGGTCGACGATCACCTCGCTCGCGCCGAGCTCGCTCACCAGCGCGCGGTGCTTGTCGTCGCGCACCACCGCCACCACCGTCGCGCCGAGCTTCGCCGCGAGCTCCACGCCGGCCGCGCCGACCCCGCCGTTGGCGCCGGTGATCAGCGCGCGCTGGCCGGCCTCGAGCTGGCCCGCCACCACCAGCCCGCGCCACGCCGAGCCGTAGGTGCAGTGGAGCACCGCGGCCTGCGTCGCGGTGAGCTCGGCCGGCACCGGATAGAGCGCCTTCTCGGGGACCATCAGGTGGCGCGCGTAGCCGCCGTCGGCGAGCAGCCCTAGCACCCAGCTCGCGCGGGTGCAGAAGCAGGTGTCGCCACGAACGCAGGCGCCGCACTCGCCGCAGTAGTCGCGGTGCAGGGTCGCGACGCGATCGCCGACCTTCCAGCGCGTGACGTTCGGGCCGACGTCCACGACCCGCCCCGCCGCCTCGTGGCCAGGCGTGATCGGCACCTGCAGGAAGGGAAAGCGGCCCGAGCGGTCGATGAGGTCGCGGTAGCACACTCCGCACGCCTCGACCTCGACCAGCACCTTGTCGCCGGTGGCGTCGGGCACCGGCTCGTCGACGACCTCGTGGACGAGGTCCTTGTCCCAGCCCAGCTCGGTGAGTCGTACCCGTTCGCCGATGGTTCGCATGATCGGCGCACGCTACCACCCGCGCACGGCGGCCGGAAACCGAGCGCGCCCTCGCACCGTCGTGGCCCCGAGCCGGCCGTGGACAGCAGCCACGCGCGCGCCGCAAGATGGTCGAGCCGAGGGACGAGGAGGTGGGAGCATGAGGCGTTGGACGTGGGCCGGATGCGTGGCGGTGCTGGCGCTCGTGACGATGGGAGGCTGCCCGCCGCAGTCCGACATGAGCTACCTCCAGAATGGAGTGATCAAGGTCGGCGTCGATCTCCTCAAGGGAGGGACGATCACCTATCTGGCCGACGCGGCTCACCAAGAGGTCAACCTCGTCAACTCCTCGGATCTCGGCCGCATGATCCAGCAGTCGTACTATTCGGGTCCCGAGCCCTACGGCACGCCGAACCCCGGCTGGCCGAACTGGCCGTGGAACCCGATCGGTGCCGGCGACAGCTACGGCAACCCATCCCAGGTCCTGGAGCACGCGAACGACGGCTCGACGCTCTACGTGAAGTCGATCCCGATGCAGTGGGCGCTCGACGACGTGCCGTGTGAGTGCACCTTCGAGCAATGGCTGACGCTCGACGGCAACGTGGTCGCAGCGCGCTTCAAGCTGAGCAACCACCGCTCGGACACCACGCCCTACGGCGCGCGTCACCAGGAGCTGCCCGCCGTCTACACCACCGATCGTTTCCACCGCCTGTTCACCTACACCGGCGGCGCGCCCTTCACGGGCGGACCGCTCACCCAGGTCGTCAACGCGGGCCCGCCGTGGGCGTACTTCGACGCCACCGAGAAGTGGGCGGCGCTGGTTCAGGACAACGACTGGGGGCTGGGTGTCTACAACCCCGGCGCGCAGCAGTTCGTCGGCGGCTTCCACGGCACGCCGGGCAGCGGCGACCCGAGCGGCTCCTCGACCGGCTACCTGAGCCCGCTCAGGACCGAGGCGATCGCATGGAATACGGTCTACGAGTACGACGTCCGCTTCATCCTCGGATACCTGGACGACATCCGCGCGTACGTGTACCAGCATCGACCCTAGCCCTGGCCCTAGCC
>CAYMQR010000228.1:5786-8018 GCA_964392195.1 uncultured bacterium
GCCTCCGCCATCCTGCTCGCCGCGGGATGCGCGGCCGATCGGGACGGCGCACCGCTGGCCGAGCCGGTCGCCGATCCGGCCGCCGCGACGCGGGCGTTCACGCTCTTCTACCGGGAGCGCGTCGAGCGCGCGGTGCTGGCGTGGAACCGCTTCGCGTTGGTGGGCGACGTCGGCGCCGCGGTCACCAACGGACGCGTCGCGGTGGCGCGCGACGGCGAGCGCTTCGAGGTCATCGCCGGGCCGAGCGACAACAACCGGATCGGCGCCTCGTCCCACGCCGCGTACCAGGCGTACCGGGTGTTCCGCTCGCGCAGCCTCGCGCTCACGGTGATGCGGATGCTCGATGGGATGGCGCTCGCCTCCGAGGTGAGCGGCCATCCCGGGGTCACCGCGCGGCAGATCTTCCCCGGCTGGACCCGCACCGTCGACGGGCGCGCCGGCACCGTGACGCGCCGCCGCGGCGGCGCCACGGTCACCGCGCCCACTCCGCTCGATCCGGCGCTCGAGCGCGAGGTCGTCGACACGTTCTACGCCGGCGTGTCGTTCACCTACCGCGAGGACCCGTCGGACTTCTACTTCACCTTCAAGCCCGCCGAGGAACCGACCGCGTATTCGATCACCTACGTGTTCTCGGAGCCCGAGCGCTTCATCCGCTCGAGCGACTGCTGCTCGTCGCTGATGCGGACACCCGACGAGTACCCGTGGGCGGGCGCCTACTGGGGGAACCACGACTCGCGCGACAACTCGCAGGACCTCGCGCTGGGCTACCTGACCGCCCTCGCCGCCTCCACCGACCGCGACGCGGACCCGATCGTGCGCGACGCCGCGCGGCGCGCGCTCGCCGCGGGTCACCGCGTCGGCGACCTGGTGTGGGCGAACGGCGGCCGTATCATGACGGTCGACGAGCACCACGACTACCAGACCCTCACCGTCTCCGGCGCGGTGCGCCCCGACGGTGCCGTCGAGCCCGAGGACCTCGGCAGCCACTCGTCGTGCCCACGCGCCTACCTGGCGCGGGCGATCTCGAGCGACGGGCTCGCGTCGCCGGTCCCGGCGCTGCCGCTGCCGGGCTCGATCGAGCGCCTGATCGGCGACGCGCTCGGGCCGCTGGCCGGGCTCGTCCAGTGCGAGATCCCCGCCGGCGAGCGGCTGTGCGGCGCGCTCGACGACGCCTATTGCGGCGCCACCGTCGCCGGGTTCCCGCGCCTCGAGGTCCTCGGCGTGCCGTGGTGGGACGCGCTCACCCTCGTCGAACGCCTGGCACCCGGCACCGCCGAGGGGCTGCTCGGCTCGTTCCAGGACGACTACCGCGAGGAGGTCGCGGCGGGCGCGGCGCTCGTCCACTACGCCGACCTCACCGGCCAGGCGCGGCTCGGCGGCGAAGCGCGCGCCGCGCTCGGCGCCGAGACCGACCTGCTGCGCGGCTTCGCCGAGCTGCTCTACGGCGCGCGCTCGCCGGGCCAGCGCGCCGAGGAGCGCTACGAGGCGGCGCTCCACGACGCGGTCGCGGGGCTCGCGGTGGAGCGCGGCGATCTCGGCGACCTCGCCACCGCCGAGGAGCGGATCGCGCGCGTCGAGGCGCTCCTCGCGATGCCCGACACCGGCCCCGCGCCGCTCGCCAGCGACGCCGACATCGCCACCGGCATCGAGGCCAAGCTGGCGGGCGGCGGGCCCTACGACGCCAAGCGCGTGGCCCGCTACCGCGAGCGCTTCGGCGACACGCCGCCGGTGCGGCGCACCGCGGACGGCTACCAGGCGGTGTGGCCGGACGGGGCGTGGCACGCGGTCGAGAACCCCCACCACCGCGTGATCGGCGGGCTCGCGCTGCTCGACGAGATCGCGCTCTGCACCGAGGCGCCGTCGATCCTCGACTGCGCCTGGGCGGCGGCGGCCTGCGCGCGCGCCGACCTCGACGGCAGCGCGCGGGTGGACGACGCCGACCGCGCGCTCTTCGAGACGGCCGCCGGCGCCTTCACCGGGCGGCGCTGCGGCGCCGCGAACGGCTGGTGTGACGGCGCCGACCTCGACCGCACCGGCGCCGTCGGCGACCTCGACCGCTCGTTCCTCACCGCGGCGTCGGGTTGCTGGTACGAGCCCGACGCCGCGAGCTAGGCGCGTTCGCCGGCGATGGCTCGGCGCCGACGGAGCGGCGCCCTCCACCCCCGGAGCGGAGCGCACGTGGAGGGCCGCGCTCCGTCGCATGCGTGACTCCTTAAGGCATGAATTTTGCTC